>JBFGTT010000222.1:0-6202 GCA_041565995.1 Rhodothermales bacterium | reverse complement strand
CGCGCGCGCGTTCGCGGGCCTCCTCCACCTTTTTGTGGTAGGGCATGATCAGGTGGGCGTTGTGCGAGATGAAGAGCCGCCCCTCCACCGCGTAGCCCAGCTCGCGGATCATGCGGATCTCCTCCATCAAGGCCACCGGGTCGATGACGACGCCGTTGCCGATGACGCAGCTGACACCCTCGTGGAAGATGCCGCTGGGCACCAGGTGCAGCACGAACGTCTGCTCGCCCCAGCAGATCGTATGGCCGGCGTTGGCGCCGCCCTGGTAGCGCGCCACCACGTCCACCTCCTCGCTGAGCAAATCGACGATCTTGCCCTTGCCTTCGTCGCCCCACTGGCTCCCTATGACTACCGTTACCGACATGGCTGCGGTGTTTGTGTGTCGGCGTGGCCGGGTGTTGCAGAGATCGCGCGTCAACGACCGCACCCTCTAGGCAACCACCCCGACACAGCGAAGGCGGCGAGGGCGCGCCCCACCGCCTTCTGAAAAAAGGTGTCCGGCGCGTGCTCGGCGCCGGGCCGACGGCCCCCGACTAGGAGGAGGCCGGTTCGCTCTCGTAGCTCTTTACCCCCTCGTCCACCGAGTCGTAGTGCTTGAACACCGTGATGAGCTTGGTGATGATCAACAGCGACTGGATGCGGTCGGCGGCGTTGGCCAGGCGCAGGTCGCCGCCGGCGTTGCGCATCGTGGTCATGCCGCTGATGAGCATGCCCAGGCCGCTCGAATTCATGAACTTGACCTTCGCCAGGTCCACCAGCACGTTCTTCTTGCCCTCGTCCACGAGTTCGTGCAGCGTGTCGTGGAGTTTGGCCCCGTCGGGGCCGCCCATGATGTTTCCTTTGAGGGTTATAACCACGCAATTATAACGCTCATCGACCGAGTAGTTCATAGGATCTCCAGGCTAGGGGTAGAAGGCTTGTTCGGGGGAGGCCGTCGGCGGCCTGCGCGGCGTGCCGCCGGCCCTGCTATCGGCGCGTCTTGCGGCGCTTGTGCAACTCCACCACGACGGGCGTGGCGACGTAAACCGACGAATAGGTGCCGATCAAGATACCGATAATCAGCGCGAAGGCAAAACCGCGCAGCACTTCGCCTCCGAATATAAACAGCACCACCACCACGAGCAAGGTCGTGCTCGAGGTAATGACGGTGCGGCTGAGCGTGGTGTTGATCGAACGGTTGACGACCTCGTTGTAGGGCTCGGTCTTGAACAGGTTGGTGAACTCGCGCACGCGGTCGAAGATGACCACGGTGTCGTTGAGCGAGTAGCCCACGATGGTCAAAAACGCGGCGATGATGGCCTGGTCGATCTGCAACGAGAACGGCAGCAGCCCTTGCAGCATCGAGAAGATGCCCAGCGTGATGAGCACGTCGTGGAAGAGCGCCGCGACGGCGCCCAGGCCGAAGCGCCACTCGAAGCGGATCAGGATGTAGACGAAGATGACGATCAGCGAGCCGATGACGGCGAAGATGGCGCCCCGTTCGAGGTCTTTGGCGAAGCGCGGGCCGACGACGTCGGTCTTTCTCACCTGGGGTTGGGCTTGCGGAAACGCCGCCGCAATGCCCCCCACCACTTGCGTCTGCACCTGGTTGATGTCGCCCTCCTCCAGCGTGCGCACCAGCAACGCATCGACGCCGCCGGCCACGTCGGAGTAGGTTTTCACTTCCGGCTCGCGGCCCAGCGCGCTCGTCAGCGCGGCCCGCACGGCGTTCACGTCGAGCCGTTGCTGGCTCTCGACGACGAACTCCATGCCGCCCTTGAAGTCGATGCCCAGTTCCACGCCCCGCGTCACGAACGAGAACAGGCTCAGCGTCAGCAGGATGGCGGAGAAGACGTACCCCTTCCGCCGGGTCTGTACGAAGCGGAAGGAGGTGTTTTCGAAGATACGCATGGTTTTTTCTATGGCTTGCTGCCACGCACGCAGGCGGGCAGCCATGAAAGAGTTGGCCTCACGGCCTCCGGGGTTGCTTGAGCGGTCAGCTTAAAGCGGCTTTAGCTGAAAGCTGAGGGCTGAAAGCTGACCGCTCGCCATCACCCGTAGTTGACGCTCATGCGCCGTTCGAGGACCATGTAGTCGAAGATGATCCGCGTGAAGACGATGGCGCTGAAGAGCGAGGCCAGGATACCGGCCATCAGCGTAACGGCGAAGCCCTGAATCGGCCCGATGCCGAAGGAGTAGAGGATCACGCCCACGAAGAACGTGGTGATGTTGGCGTCGATGATGGCGCTGAGGGCCTTCGCATAGCCGCCCTCGATGGACGCCTTGAGCGTCTTGCCGCTGTTCTGCTCCTCCCGGATGCGCTCGAAGATGAGCACGTTGGCGTCGACGGCCATGCCGATCGTCAGCACGATGCCGGCGATGCCGGGCAGCGTGAGCGTAGCCTGGAAGCCGGCCAGGATGCCCAGGATGAAGATCAGGTTGATGATCAGCGCCAGGTCCGCCACCACGCCGCCGGTGCGGTAGTAGAAGATCATGAAGAGCGCCACGATCATCAGGCCTATCATCACCGACGTAAAGCCGGCCCGGATGGACGCCTGGCCCAGGCTCGGCCCCACGGTCCGCTCTTCGACGATCTGCACCGGCGCCGGCAACGCGCCCGACTTGAGCACCGTCACGACGTCCTGCGCCTCCTCGCGCGACTCCAGCCCGGTGATCGACGAGCGCCCGCCCACGATGCGGTCGATCACGCGGGGGTAGGAGTAGACGACGCCGTCGAGCACGATGGCGACGCTCTTGTTGATGTTGGCCCCGGTGATGCGCGCCCACGTGCGCGCGCCCTCCGAGTTCATGGTCATCGTCACTTCGGGCAGGTTGGTCTGGCTGAAATCGACGCGGGCGTCGGTGATGACGTCGCCGGTGAGTTCGATCTGCTTGCGCACGCCCAGGATGTCGTACCACTCCAGGCCGTCTTCGGTGCGCAGCGCCGGCTTGGCGGTGTAGAGCAGCACGATGTCGCGCGGCAACAGCTCCTGCACCTTCTCGTCGGCCAGCAACTGGTTGACGCGGGCGGTGTCCTGCTCCGAGACGCGCCCGAAGAGCACGCCCTGCCCGATGGGCTGCATGGCGTCGAGCAGCGGGTTGCCCGCCGCCTGCTCCTCGTCCTGTTGGTCGAGCAGCGTGCTCACGTCGAAGGTCGAGTCGGAGCCGGCCTCTTGCGCCTCGGCCACGCCGGGCAGGGGCTGCGCCGTGTCGGTCTGCCCGGTGGTGTCGGCCTGCGCCGAGTCGGGCGCCACGTCCTTCTCGTAGTACTCGATGATCTGCTGAAGCGAGCGGCTCAGGTCGGCGGGTTCGGCCATCAGGCGGAATTCGAGGCGGGCGGTGCCTTTGAGCAGGTTGCGCACGCGCTCCGGCTCGTCGATGCCCGGCAACTCGACGACGATGCGCCGCGATCCCTGGCGCACGATGGACGGCTCGGTGACGCCGAATCGGTCGACGCGGTTGCGGATGATCTCGATGGCGCGGGCGATGGCGTCGTCGGCCTGTTCGCGCAGGTAGACGGCTACCTCGGCGTTGGAGGAACGCCGGTCGATGCCGGCGTCGTTGCGGAAGTAGCGCGAGAGGCGGGCGTTGGGGTCGCGCGCCTCGAACTCCTCCACGAAGCCGTCGATCAGCGAGGCCTCGCCGCTGGCGGCGCGGCTGCGCGCGGCGGCCAGCACCTCGTCGAAGTAGGCGTCGCGCCGTTCGTCGGCCAGTTCTTGCAGCAGTTGCGTCAGGCCCACTTCGAGCGTGACGTGCATGCCCCCCTGGAGGTCCAATCCCAGCTTGAGCGCCCTTTCCTGCGCCTTGCGGATGGAGGCGAAGTGCTCCTGCTCGTAGGCGGAGCGGTCGTCGCCCTGGCGGGAGGCCATCTGGCGGTTGTAGTAGTAGCTCTGCGCCGAAGGGAACAGGTACCACGCCGAGAGCGCCAGGAAAAAGATGACGAGTCCGACTTTAAATCCGTTACCCTGCATGGTGATGACCGTGGTTTGATGCGAACGAAAGGACGAGGCGGCGGCCCGAAGCCCTCAGGCGCCCGCCGGAACGTGCCCGGCGCGTACGCCTTGCGGCCTTCGAAGGGAGGTCCATGTCGAACGTCCGGCCGGCGCTGCACCTTGAAGCAGACGCAGGCTCGGAGCGCCTCGTCGGGAGGAAGCGTGCCAGCGGCGGAACGCTGCCGGCCGAGAGAGAAGCGAGAAGCGGCGGCTAGGGGCCGAGCGGCTGCGCCGCGCTACGCGCCCGCACCGGCAGCACGAAGACGGGCCGGGCGGCGCCTGGCACGGCGGCGGCGTGCGCCTGCTGCGCCGGGCCGCGTGCGGGCAGGACCGCCAGCGCGGCGGCGCCCCGATCCGGCGTCAGGCCCGGCGGCGCGTGGGCGGCCAGGAGCGCCGTGCGCGGCAGCACCGCATCGCTCGCCAGGCCGTGGTAGCGACCCTGCAGGTAGGCGATGAGCGCGTCGTCGGAGAGGCCGGGCGCGGCAAAGACGCGGGCTGCCTGCGTGCCCGGCTGCTGCGCCTCCAGGGCGTCGATGAAGGCGCGTAGAAAGGATTCGAGCGACCGGGGATGGGCGGCCTGCGCCGCCTCCAGCGCCCGCTCCACGGCCTCGTCGTCCGGGTTGCGAAGCTGGGCGCGGATCCAGTCGGCCAACGAGGCGGTGTGCTGTGCCGTCTGCGCCGCCGTGGCGAACGTCACCGGCAGGAGGCTGCCCAGCAGCAGGGCCGCCACCCATCGCTTTGCCCACGTGGAGCGCAACCGGTTCATCGACATCGGTGGGTTGAAGGGCTAAACGGCATTAAATACCGGCCGGGGCCTGGCACAACCGTAAGAGACGCCTGACTTAACAAGGTACAGCCTATCTTCGTTCCGGTCGCGGCGACGGCATGATTATTCTGCAAATACACCCGCCACGCACGCTATGCCAACGCCCCCAGATTCCATTGCGCGATCTCGCCGAGGTCCTTGCGCCGCAGGTCGGGCACGGTGGCGTCTTCGGCGGCATTCGAAACTTCCCTCCACGGAGCCTGTTCGTGCTCTATGCACCCGAACAAGCACATCCGTGCCGCCATCGAATATGCGCTGGGGCAGGGCTGGCGGGTGACAAAAGCCGGGTCGCGCGCCCACATCTGGGGACGGCTCTGGTGCCCACACGCCGAGCGTGACGGCTGTCGGATTTCAATCCTCTCGACACCGAGAAACCCCGAAGGCCACGCGCGCCGCATTCGCCGCGAAGTCGACGCGTGCCCGCACGAAATCCCCTTGAGCGCCATGCATCGATTTCGATTCATCCTCAACGCCGAACTGACGGAAGAGCAAGAGGAACGCCTGGCCGGCCTCTTCGACAGCGACCTGCTGAGCGGGGTCGCCTCCGGCATTCCCTACCTGGATTTCGAGGTAGAAGGGGCCACGCTCGGCCAGGCTATCCAGCGCACGCTACGCACCGTGCAAGCGGAGGGCGCCTCGGTTAAAGAAATCACCATCGAGCCAGACGCGGTACTGTCCGACGCCGCTGCTTGATCGAGGCCCCCTCAACGCTGAGCGCCGCTATGGCGTGGCGTCTCCCAGATTCCATTGCGCGATCTCGCCGAGATCCTTGCGCCGCAGGTCGGGCACGGTGGCGTCTTCGGCGGGGTAGCCGACGGGGAAGAGGATGAAAGGCCGCTCGTTGCCGGGACGCCGGAGGATCTCGTTGAGAAAGCCCATCGGGCTTGGCGTGTGGGTGAGCGTGACCAGGCCCATGTGGTGCAGCGCCGCGATGAACAGCCCGCAGGCCAGCCCACAGCTTTCCTGCACGTAGTAATTTTTGGTCTTGACCCCGTCCGCCCCGACGGCGTAGGCTTCGGCGAAGCAGACGACGAGCCAGGGGGCCGTCTCCAGGAAGGGCTTGCGCCAGTCGGTGCCCAGCGGCGCCAGCGCTTCGAGCCACTCGGCGGACATGCGCCCGTGGTAGCTGGCGCGCTCCTCCTCTTCGGCCCCCACACGGATGCGATGCTTGAGAGCCGGGTCGTCCACGGCGACGAAGCGCCAGGGCTGCCGGTGCGCGCCGCTGGGCGCCGTGCCGGCGGTGCGGACAGCCCACTCGACGAGGTCGCGCGGCACGGGCCGGTCGCTGAAGAAACGGACGGAGCGGCGCTTTGCCATCTGGTGGTAAAAGACCTCGGCGCGGGCGCGCATCTCGGCCAGGGGCCGCTCTTCATGCTCAAAGGCAACGGGGCGGTAGGTGCTCATG
>JBFGTT010000221.1:0-6215 GCA_041565995.1 Rhodothermales bacterium | reverse complement strand
CCTCGTCGATCTGTTCCGAGCCATCCGCCGGGACGCGCGCTTGCGGGAAAAGTACGTCCAGAAGATTCCCGATCCCGACGGCCCCCAGGCCAACTGGCCCCACTCCTCCGGGCTGGAACGCCGTGTGGCGCTCCTGCTGGGCCTGGCAGGCCACGTCGCCAGCACCGACGAGGCGCAGGCGTACTACCAGGCTGCGTGGCCGCTCCACCCGCAGCAACCGTCCTATGCGTACCTCGCAAAAACCGTCAAACAGAAAAAGACGGCCTCCGAGGTGGAAGGCTGCGGGACGATCGAGACCTTCAGCCCGGTAGACCCGGAGCAGGACGAGGGACCCGACATCACCGCCGGGGCCGACTTCGTGTTCTCTTCGACGAATCCCGCCGTGCTGCTCGACGTCCTCGACCACGGCCTGCGCAAGAGCAACTACCAGATCGCCTCGACGGCATCGCAGGAAGGATGCCAGCTCCTCCTGAAATCCCACCAGAGCGGGCACTGTTACGTCGTGCACGTGACCGACAGCAAGCAGCAGGCCGAAAAAGCGCTGGACGACCTGCTGGCCTACCTGAACCAGTTGCGCAAGGACGTCGAGCGACTCTACCAGGGAGAGGGCCTCTACCTGGTCGAACACGTCCTCTTGCGGCCGATGGTGGCCCAGGCGCCGCCCCCTCCGCAGCCGAAGCCTGCCGAGCACACGCCCTACGGCGTGCGCATCATCGACGAGCAGGCCGAAATCCGCCTGAGCAGTTACGACCTCGCCGACGAAGCCGCGCGCAACCAGCGCCTCGAAGACATCCTGGCCTACGGCGCCTCCGAGGCCAACTACGCCCTGGTGCCGCTGTCGCACGACGAAACAAGCCTGGCCTTGAAAGACACCGAAGGCAAGACCCTGGCCCGGGGCCAGGAACGGTTCATCTCCGAAGAGAAGGCCCGCGCGGGGATCCAGGCGCTGGCGCGCCTCATCGAGACCATCGCGCAGGAGCGCGAAGCCGACGTCGAGGCCGCGCCGCCTGACGCCCTCGAGGAACGCTCGACGTCGGTCTACGGCCTGCGTATCCTCGACGAGGACACAAAAATCCTGTTGAGCAGCTACGACCTCGACACCGAAGCTGCCCTCAACCAGCGCCTCGCCGACATCCTGACCTACGGCACCGTCGCGGCCTACTACCGCGTCAACCCACGCGAAGGCGGCGCCTTCTACCTGGACCTGTGCGACAGCAGCGGGGCGTTGCTGGCCCACGGCGAGCAGGAGTTCGCCTCGGAAGAACGAGCCGAGGCGGGACGCGCCAGGCTCGCCCACTACGTCGAGGAACTCAGCCACAACCCGGCCCTGCGCGCCCGGTTCGTCCAGCAACTCGTGCGGACGACCTACGGCCTGCACCTGCTCGACCGCCAGGGCGTCCTGCTGCTGAGCAGCTACGACCTCAAGAGCCAGGACGCGCAGCGGCAACGGGCCGGAGACCTCCTCGAATACGGCAAGGACGCCGCCAACTACCGCCTCCGGCCGCTCGAACGCGGCGCCTTCCACCTGGACCTCTACGACCCCGGCGGGACGTTGCTGGCCCTCGGCGAGGAGGAGTTCCCCTCGAAAGAACTGGCCGAGGAAGGGCGCGCCAGGCTGGCCCGCTACGTCGAGGAGGTCGCCGAGGCCGAGGCGGCCCGGAGCGCGAAGGCCCGGACGCGCTTCGCCGAGGGCATCGGCAGGGGAGAACCTGTGAGCCGGTACGTCCAACTGCTGCCCATGCCCCGCGCCTACCGAAAAACGGAACTCTACGCCACCGGGGCGCCGCAGGAACAACCGCCGGAGGAGCCGACGGAGCAGGAGGACGACCAGGAGGACGCCCAGGAGGACGCCCAGGAGGACGCCTTCGACTACTCCTTCACCGTCAGCATCTTTTTCCCCAACTGGCCCGGGCGCTTCCAGAATCAGGACTTCAAACGCCTCGCCGAAGCCACCATCCGGCGCAACGCTCCGGCGCACGTGGCGGCGCAGATCTTCTGGCTGGGCATGACGGAGATGGCCTCCTTCGAAAAAATCTACGACGCCTGGGTGAAAGCCCGCGCCGACTATTACATGGCCGAAGCAGAGGGGCTGGGCGATGCCGACGAGGTAGACCGGCGGGCGCAACAACTCAGGCAGTTCATCCTGGCGCAGCAATACAAACGGAAAGCACCGGCCGCCCCGTAGGCCGCCTGCCCAAAAAGCCTTGAGCCGACACGTCATACAGCGCATCCTCTTCGAGATCGACGTCGCCTCGGAGCAGAAGGCCCTCGGTGTGCAACACCGGATCAGCGACTTTTCCCGTTGGCAGTTGGGGTCCATCCTCGAAGCGTGCCTGACGGAGCTGGCCCCGCCCGACGTGGTGTTTTCCTTCGACCGGATCGAACTCGACCTCGGCCCGGTGAGCGAGGAACGGATGGAGGACGAGCTGGCCCGGAAGATCCGGCGCGCGCTCCTGGACGCCCTCTCGATCAACATTTTTCGGGCGAACGGGGCGCCGGTGGCCCAGGACGGCGCCCGCACCCCGGTGGCCGTGCACCGGCTGCACCTGCTGGGCGTGTTTCTGCGTCGGGGAGCCTTTCCCTGGTCGGCACAGGTGCAGCCGCCCGACGCGCTGCTGCTGGGGCTGATCGAGGAACTGCCCGAGGAGGTCCGCCGGCTCCTCCGCTCGCTGGGGTCGATGGCGCCGGTGCGCAGGCGCCTGGCGTTCCAGTTTGCCGAGCCGACCCTGCACCGGCTCATCCACCTGCTCGAGACGCAACACGCGGAGTTGATCCTCACTTATGCGCAGGACGTGCAGCAGGTCCACCGGCGCCGGCCCATCGTGGCGGAAGGCACGGGCACCTTCGGCAGGGCGCTGTGGGAGTTTATTCTGACCTACCTGTTGGTCGAGCGCGGATCCTATTTCAACACGCGCTCTTTCGTCAAGAGCACCCTGCAGCAGATGGCGCAGCGCTACCGGGTCGGCTACGCCGCGTTGCTGGCGGGCCTGCTGGCGCGGGTGCGCGCGCTCCAGCTTCCTTCCTCCGCTCGCTACGCCCTCCCGTCGCTGCTGCTCTCGCTCCGGGAAGAGACGCTGACGGGGATGCACCCCCCGCCCTCGCCCCCCGCCGCGCTGCTGGTGCAGGAAGCCTACGCCGCTGCCTACACCGACCTCGACCTGCTCGCCTATTTTCTGCTGCGGGGCGCCTTGCCGGCCTGGGCCAAACCCGCCGCCGCGTCGATGGACGCCCTCTTCGAACGGCTGGCCGCCGAGGCCCCCGACGACCTGGCCGCGCTCCTGCGCAGGCTGGGCCGGCGGGCCGCCGTGCGCCGGCGGCTGGCCCGGCAACTCGAAGAGCCGACGCGCCGGCGGCTGGTGCGCGTGTTGGAGCCGCAGGAGGCGCCCTTCATCCTGCAATACACCGCCGACTTGCAGACGGCCCACCGCAGCGAACCGCTCGTCCGGGAAGAGGCGCGCGGCTTCGGCGAGGCCGTCTGGGAGTTCGTGCTGACCTACCTGCTCGTCGAGCGCGGGTCGGTCTTCAACACCCGGATGTTCGTGCGTAGCGTCCTGGTGCAGATGGCCGCTCGCTTCAACGTGGCCTACGCCGACCTGCTGGCTTTCATGGCGGCGCAGGCGCCGGAGGCGCCGGTTTCGGCGGTGCTTTCGCAACGGCTCGTCACCCTGCTGCGGAGTTTGCAGGAGGAGGTGGCGGCGCCGCCTTCGGAGGAGCCGGACGGGCGGGCGCCTCCGGCGGTGGACGTCGCCGAGACGCTGCGGCAGGTGCTGCGCTACGGCCTCTGGCCCGAGGCCGAGAAGGAGCCGCCCCCCCGCGACCTGGCCCGGTGGCTCCGCCGCGTCGAGGATGCGACCCTGCGAGAGGTTCTCTACGAAATCGGCCCGCTCGAGCAGGTCGTCCGGCGGATCGTCGCGCAGTGGCCGCCATCGGCGTTTCGGCGGGTCGTCGGTGTGCTGGCGCCCGGCGAGGCGGCGCTCATCCTGGCCTACGTCGCCTCGGTGCGGCTGGCGCGGTGGCGGGGCGGCCTCATCCGGGAGCGGGCGGCGGCGTTCCGGCAGCGGCTCAAGGAATACGTGCTGGCGTACCTGCTGCAAGCGCCGCGAGCCTCGGTGTCGATGCCGGCGTTGATCCGGGCGACGCTGGAGGCCGTAGCGGCGCGCTACCACGTGGCCTACGCGCGGTTGCTGGCGGTCTGGGGCGCGGGCCTGGCCTCCGCCGAACTGACCGCCGTCCATCGACAGCTGGAGCGGGCGGCGTCGGCCCGCCCGTTCGAAGCCCTGGCCGCGCCGGTCATCGCCGGAGCGGAGGATCACACCGAAGTCGATCTGCTCACGTATTATTTGCGCAGCGGCGCCATCCCGGCGTGGGGCAGGATCCCTACGGAAGGCGCCTTGCGCAGCCTGCTCCGGCGCCTGCTGGCCGAGCAGCCCGAAGCGCTGACCGAGGCGTGGGGGCCGGAGATGGAACGCGACCCCGGCTTCCGGCTGCGGCTGCGGGCGCTGCTACCGGAAGCGGCGGCGGCGCTGGCCGCCGAAGCGCCTCCGCCCACGCCGTCGCCGCCCGCCGACGAAGCGTTGACGCCGGCGGGTCGCATCGACGCGCTACGCTACTTCCTCCGCTACGGCGCGGTGCCGTGGTGGGGCCGCGCCCTCGCCCGCAGCGCCCCCGACGCCTGGTTCACCGACCTGCTGGCGAAGCACGCAGCCCTGCTGATCCCCGCCCTCCGCGAGCTTGCAGACCGGCCCGAGGGGATCCGACGCCTGGCGCAATACCTCTCCGGCGAAACCCTGACCCGCCTGGTGGCGATTCTGGCGCCCGACTACGGCGGCTTCGTGATGACCTACCTGCTGGCCGGAGCACGCCTGGCCGACGACGACCGGCTCTCCCCGGCCCAACGCCGCGCCGTGCGCCTGACGCAATGGACCGTCCTCCTCGAACGCCTGCTCGACCGGCACGCGCCGCCTTTTCACGTGGCCGACTTCGTGGCCGAGGTGGGCCGTAGCGTCGCCCGCCGGCTCGACCTGCGCTACGAGGTCTACCAGGAAGCCCTGCTCTCGGTCGCCCGCGCCGCCGAAGTGGCAGAGGCCCGTTTCGTGCCCCTGGCCGAGGCGCTGGAAACCCGGCTACCGCCGGTTGCTTCGGCGGAAGAACCGCCGCCCGACGCCCTGCCCGAAGCGCCGGCCCTGGAAGCGGCGGCGCAGGCGGTGGACACGGCCTTCCTGGCCCACTACTTCTTGCAGTACGGCACCTTCCCGCCCGGCGCGCAGGTAGCCGGCGTGCGCACCCTGGAAACGTTGCTCCGCCGGGAGATCCGCCGCCACCCGGAACGCTACCGGCGTCTTTTCCGGCACGCCGCCGGAGAGCCGCTGCTGCGGCTGCGCATGGTCTACCAGTTCTCGCCGTCCCTGCTGCAAGCCATCCTCCGCCTGCTGATCCCGGAGGCTGCCGCTTTCTTCGGCACGCTGGAGGCGCTGCGCCCGCTGATGGAGGCGGTCCTGCCCGGCGCCCGCACGGACGCCTGGCAGACGCTCAGCCTGGAGCACCTCCTGCGCGCCGTCCGCCAACAGGAGGGCCGGAGCTTCGACGCGCAGGCGTTTCTGACGTCGCTGCTGCAGCACCTGGCCGACGAGGCGCACCTGCCGTATCCGCGCCTGCTGGCCCGGCTGCGCCAGGAGGCCGGGCGCCTGCCCCGTCCCCTCGCCCCCGACCTGGTCGCCCTGCTCGAGCGCCTCGAACGGGACGCCGAGGCCGAGGTCTCCATCCCGCCCGCCGAGCCGTCGGCGCCGCCGGAACCGACGCACTGGCCGTACCGGCAGGAGGACGAAGGGCCGGAAGAGTTACCCGAAGAGGAACCTTTTTACGTCTACAACGCCGGCCTGGTCTTGCTCTGGCCCTTCCTGAACCGGTATTTTAATCGGCTGGAGATGCTCGCGGGGAACGCGTTTCGAGACGAGCAGGCCGCCTACCGCGCCGTGCACCTGCTCCAGTACCTGGTCAGCGCCGAGACCGACGTGCCCGAATACCACCTGGTGCTCAACAAAGTCCTGTGCGGCGTCAAGACGGCCCGCCCGCTGGATCGAAGCATCGAACTGACCGACACGGAGCGGGCGCTCTCGGAGGACCTGCTCCACGGCGTCACACAGCACTGGTCGAAGCTCAAAAACACCTCGATCGACGGCTTGCGGCAGGCCTTCTTGCAGCGCGAAGGCCGCCTG
>JBFGTT010000220.1:0-6219 GCA_041565995.1 Rhodothermales bacterium | reverse complement strand
TTGCCGGAAGATGAGGACTTCTTTGAGCCCCTTCACGTGTCGCATTTGCCTACGCGATGCCCAGCGGTAATCCGATTTCTTGCACTACCGGCGGGTTGGCGTTTTCTCATTGCAGCCGATTATGAGGACGTATGGTACGATGAAGGGCTATTGGAAGTGTGAAAGCAGGTAGGGCGGTATAGCAAAGGGCTTGACGGTCTTGCTTCGTTCCATCTTATGTGTTTCCTTGCTTCGTACTGCTGCCGCGTCGCCCATTGCGGCTTAGCTTTTCCAACAAACACCCGATGCGCTATGTCGAGAGGCGGAAGACAAGAAACGACCGGATCCATCGGCGGCCTCGTCACCGACCAGGACGGAGCGACGGCGTTGCCCGGCGCCGTGATCGACGCCGTGCACGAACCCACCGGCACCCGCTACACCACCGTCACGCGGGCCGACGGGCGGTTTCGGATCGACGCCGTGCGCGTCGGCGGCCCCTACACCGTCACGGCGTGGCTGGACGGGTTCAGGCCGCAGGAACAAGACGATCTTTACGTGAGGCTCGGAGAAGAACTCTTGCTCGATTTCCGCCTGCAACTCGAGACGATTGAAGACTAGGGCGTACTGACCTTCATTCTGAAAGGCCGATGGGGCTCGATTCTCCCCGGCTCGGCGTTGCTTTTTTCGCACGATGCGCTGCATCGCGTCTCAAAAAGCGCCTTGATCCGTGAAAAATCGATCTCCAATCCATCTCTCATTCTGAATGTCAGTACGCCCTAGCAGCGGGTACGGCGAACGGCTTCACGGCGCGGCGAGGGCGATCTGCGCGTCCATATCGAGGGCCGACGCGCTTGAAGCGGACGGCGCTCAGGCGTCAGGTCGTTTTAAGGAAAAGCAGGCAGCGCATGGCACGCCCAAGAAATCCTCATGACGGAGGTGTTCGCGGATACGTATTTTTGGCTAGCGCTGGCTAATCCGAGAGATAGCGCCCATCAACAGGCCCTTGCCGTTAGCCGGTCGCTACGAGGCACCCCTGTAATCACGAGGTAGGAAGTCCTTGTAGCGGTTCTGACGTATTTGCGGAGCAGGGTCCGCATCTAAAGGGCGAAGGCCGTGCAGGTAGTCCGTGGCGTGCTAAGCGATGCCCACGCGCGGGTCATAGAGCGGAGTCACGCGTCCTTCCTTGCCGGACGTGGCCTTTATGAACAACGCCTCGATAAGGGCTAGAGTCTACCGGACTGCATTTATTAACACACGAGCAAGCCCCGCCCGGCGCAACACCGGACGGGGCCTTACCCTTTTCCAAAAATCCCCCAGGATTTTTGGCATGTTACTTCACCAGGTGCATCAGTTGCGTGAAGCTGCCTTGCGGCGTCTCCAGGCGGTAGAGGTACGTCCCGCTGGCCAGATCCGAGGCCTCGAACGTCACCGTGTGCACGCCGGCTGCCCGCGCGCCGTCTACGAGCAGGCGCACCTGACGGCCCAGCACGTCGTAGACGGCCAGCTTCACCACCGACGCCTCCGGCACGTCGAAACGGATCGTCGTCGTCGGGTTGAACGGGTTGGGGTAGTTACCCGAGAGCGCGAACGACTCCGGCACGGCGGCGGCCTCGGCGACATCCGCGCCGCGCTTGCCCGCGACCGCCTCGGCGGCCTTCCGGGCATGCTCCCACGCCTTCTTGTAGTGGTCGACGGCCTCGTTGGGCTTGCCCTCGGCGAGCTTCTCGGCGGCCGTGGTCATATCTTCGGCGGCCTTGAACAGTTCGTCCTCGCAGGCCGGATCAGCCAGGCAGTCGACCTCGTCGATGGCCGTCTGCGCCAGCGTCTCAGCGACTTCGACGAGCGCATCGAGGGCCACCTGCGCATCGACGACGAAGGGGCCGCCTTCCTCGACGATCTTCTCCAACTCCTCGACGGCTTTCTTATCCTCTTCGAAGACTTTTTGGCCGTCGTCGGGGTCGAGGTGCGTGTTGTCGATCCAGAGGGCGACGTCGAGGCTCAGATCGATGTGCTCGATGGCCTTGGTGAAGTGCCCGTCGGTGCCTTCATCGCCGGTGGGCAGCAGCGAGGCCAGGTCGTCGCGCACCATCGTCATGTCTTCGCGCAGCCCGGCCAGCGGCCCCGGCAGCGGCGCCCCGGCGGCTTCGAGGGCCTTCTGGGCATGCTCCCAGGCCTTCTTGTAGTGGTCGACGGCCTTGTCGGGCTTGCCCTCGGCGAGTTTCTCGGCGGCCTTGGTCATATCTTCGGCGGCCTTGGCGAGTTCGTCCTGGCACTTCTCGATGTCGTCCGGGTCGGTGATCTGGCTGCAGACATCGGTAGCTTCGTCGATGGCGCGTTGGGCGAAGGTCTCCATGATCGCGACGAGGGCGTCGAGGGCAGCCTGGGCATCACCGGCGCAGGGGCCGGCGCCTTCGATGACGTCCTCCAGCTCTTTGACGGCTTTCTTGGACTGGAAGAAGACCTTCTTGCCGTCCTGGGAGTCGAGCGTGGAGTCGTCGAACCAGTTTTCGTCGTCGAGGGCTTTGGTGAGTTTTTCGACGGCTTTTTCGAGGTCTTCGTCGGCGTCTTCGCCGCAGGTGGCGCCGTCGATGAGGGCCTGGAGGTCGTCGCGGACGGCTTCGAGGTCGCCGCGCGGGCCGCGCACCACCCATATCTCCTCTCCGTTCACGTCGTCTTCGGCAAGGAAAAAGAGTTTGCCGTCGAACTCAAAAAACTCTTCCGGGAAGGAGCCACTGGTGCCGGGGTTGATGTCCTTGAGCAGGACGGCGGTGATCCCATCGGTCTTCCACAACTCCCACCCGTTCGTGGGCTCAAAGTTGGCGAAGAAGAGTTCGCCGTTGAACACCGTTAACTCGTCCACGACGCCGTCGCTGCCGGGGACGGTGTCCACCGCGAGCACGGTGCCGGCGGGCGTGCCGTCGGTCTTCCACAGTTCCGTCCCGGTCGAGCCGTCATTGGCCCGGAAAAAGAGTTCACCGTTGAACACAGTGAACTCAAACGGGTTGGAGCTATCGACGCCGGGGCGGATGTCCTTGACGAGCACCGTTCCGGCGGCGGTGCCGTCGGTCTTCCACAACTCCCTCCCGGTCGAGCCGTCATTGGCCCCGAAAAACAGTTCACCGTTGAACACAGTGAGCCCACCCAGGAACGACCCTTGGGCGCCGGGCCAGATGTCCTTGACGAGCACGGTGCCGGCGGCGGTGCCGTCGCTCTTCCACAACTCCTTCCCGCTGGTGGCGTCCTCAGCCGTGAAAAAGAGTTCGCCGTTAAACAGAGTGAAATCAAACGGGTTAGAGCCTAGGAAGAAGCCGCCGCCGGGGTTGATGTCCTTGACGAGCACGGTGCCGGCGGCGGTGCCGTCGGTCTTCCACAACTCCCGCCCGCTGGTGGCGCCGTCACTGGCCGCGAAAAAGAGTTCGCCGTTGTATTCAATAAAGGCTTGCGGGGAGGAGCTTCCGAAGAAGCCGCCGCCGGGAGCGATCTCCTTGACCTGCACGGTGCCGGCGGTAGTGCCGTCGGTCTTCCAGAGTTCATCCCCCGTTCCGCCATCGGCCTGGAAAAAGAGTTCGCCGTTGAGGAAAGCGAACCCTCCAGACGCAAACGGGTCGGAGCTATCGACGCCGGGGAAGATGTCCTTGACGAGCACGGTGCCGGCGGCGGTGCCGTCGGTCTTGAAGAGTTCGCGCCCGTTCGTGCCATCATCGCCCCTGAAATAGAGTTCGCCGTTCAGCACAGAAAAAGAGGGCTGGGTTACCCCGTCACTGCTGCCGGGTTTGAGGTCCTTGACGAGTTCGACGGTCTGGGCCTGCGCCGGCGTCGCCGCGAGAAGCAGCAGTGCCGGCAGCAGGATGGCCAGCGCCGCGCGTGTTCTAGCGTAAAGCTGTTTCATGATGTGTCTCCCTGTTTGGAGGGTTGATGAGGAGTCGATACCGGGAGCGCGCGCAGCAGCCTCACAGGTCGCCTACGGCTTCGCGCTCCGTTCTGCCAGGATTGGCAAGAGATGTGCCGAATAAAAAAGACAGCGGCTCGATGTATGGTTCAAGTCGCTGTGTATCAATAGCTTGCAATCTGTCGCACCGAGTCGCCTCGGCCTTCCGCCGAGTTGCGTTGCCCCCGATATGTCGGGGCGTCCCCGATATGTCGGGGGTTGAGCCAGGCGCTGCTTTCTTAGCGGCTGTTAGCTCGGGCGTTGGAGGCCGAGTTTGGCCATTTTTGATTCCAACGTCGAAGGCTTGAGGCCCAGGATCTCGGCGGCTCCGCACGCTCCCCGGACGCGCCACCGGGTCTGCTCGAGCACGCGCAGGATATGCTGCCGCTCCACGTCTTCGAGCGTCATGCCGTCCGGCGCGGCGGCTTCCTCCTGCGGCGCTTCGAGGCGCAAGACCGGCCCCTGCGAGAGGATCAGCGCCCGCTCGACGACGTTGCGCAGTTCGCGCACGTTGCCCGGCCAGGTGTAGCGCGCGAGCGCTTCGAGGCTGCTGCGCGGAATCGATTCGACGACCTTCCCCATCCGCTCTCCCAACGTGTGCACGAACATGCTGACCAGCGGCGCGATGTCTTCCGAGCGCTCGCGCAACGGCGGCACCGTGATCGGAAAGACGTTCAACCGATAGTAGAGGTCCTCCCGAAAGCGGCCCTCGCGCACGGCCTGGGCCAGGTTCCGGTTTGTCGCGGCGACGATGCGCGCGTCCACCTGGATGGTCTGCCCGCTGCCCAGGCGCTGGAACCGGCCCTCCTCGATCACGCGCAGCAGCTTCGCCTGGAGGCCGAGCGGCAACTCGCCGACTTCGTCGAGGAACAGCGTCGAGCCGTCGGCCAGTTCGAAGCGCCCGCCCTGCCGGGTGAACGCGCCGGTGTAGGCGCCTTTTTCGTGCCCGAAGAGTTCGCTCTCGATCAGCCCCGGGGCCAGGGCCGCGCAGTTGATCTCGATCAGGGTCCGATGCTTGCGCCGGCTTAGCTCGTGCACGGCCTGGGCCAGCAACTCTTTGCCGGTGCCGGTCTCGCCGAGCAGGAGCACCGTCGCGTCGGTCGCAGCGACCTGTTCGACCTGGGCCAGCACGCGTTGCATGGCCTGACTCTGCCGGACGATGCGGGCGTGGTCGTGCTTGAGGTGGACCGTGTGGCGGAGGTAGATATTCTCGGCCTCCAGTTTTCCATTGAGCCGTTTGATCTCGGCGAGGGCCTGTTGCAGGGCTTCTTCGGCCTGTTTGCGCGCCAGCACAGCGGCGAAGACCTGCCCGGCCAGATCAAGACGCCGGACCAGATGGCACGGCCAGTGTCTTTCGGCGCGCAACACGCTGAAGAGGAGCGCCCCGATCACGGTGTTGCCTACGACCAGGGGGTACATGTGGCCGGATCGGCTCCCGTTGCGTTTGAGCAACGCCTTTTCGCTGGCCGCATCGTCCGGCAGGTCGTCGACCCGCGCGTAATGGATAGACTCCCGGGCGAGGATTTTCTTCGTCACCCAGGAGAACGGAGACAGGTCAAAGTCGGTGGGTAAAGGATGGGGCTCCTCCCTGGCCCAGGTGTGCGTGCCGACAAACCGTTTCCCGTCTTCCGAGAATTGGACGAGCATGCTCAAATCCGCCCCCAAAAACTCTCCGATGAGCCGCTGCGCCTCCTCAATCTTACCGTCGATCTCCTCGGCGGGCGCGTTTATGAAGGCCGCCGAGAGGTCGGCCAGGAGGGTCTCGAAGCGCAGGAAGTCCTCTACCGTGGTTTTCTGTGGTTCCAGGGGTTGAAGGTGCGCGTCGTGCTCGGAATGCAGGGTGGGCGGTTGCATAACAACTTCAGCTATGATGATTAGCGATAGCTCACGCGTGCCTTGTAGCCGCCGGCACCGGCTACAGGGGCTGCCTGGATGATTGAAGAACCAGCGCTAACGAGGGGAGCAAGCCAATAGTGGGGGAACGCTAACGGTAGGGGAAAGCCAGCGATAGAGGAAAGCCAGCGGTAGCGCAAACCGCTGGAGAGGGCCGGGCTTCCAGCGCATGATATGAACTTTCTTCTTGGTTTCCAATAGTTTTTTTTCACTCGTTGAGAGTATTCCTTCGGGGCTTCATCAGAGACTGCCCTGGGTCTGCGCTATCGGCGGTTGGGCGTGTCGTTCCTCAGCGCGCACCGGATCACCCCGGTCATACGGAATCTGGTAAATCAGTTGTGCATCATGCAGCGTGTGGGAGTATGGGGGTGTGGGAGGATGGGAGAAAAAAAGCCCCCACACACCCCTCCTCCCAGACT
>JBFGTT010000219.1:0-6221 GCA_041565995.1 Rhodothermales bacterium | reverse complement strand
GCCTCGAAGTCGCCCGTGTGGCCCACCATGTCCGGGTTGGCGAAGTTGAGGCAGACGAAGTGGTACGGCGCGGCGAGCGCGGCGGCGCACCGCCGGGCCAGTTCCGGCGCGCTAATCTCCGGCTGGAGGTCGTAGGTGGCCACTTTGGGCGAGGGCACCAGGATGCGGTCTTCGCCGGCGAACGGTTCTTCGCGCCCGCCGCTGAAGAAGTACGTCACGTGCGGATATTTTTCGGTCTCCGCCGCGCGTAGTTGCCGTCCGCCGTGCGCGGCGATGATCTCGCCGAGGGTCTGCGTCAGGTTGACCTTTTTGAAGGCGACGGGCAGGTCGAAGGTCTCGTCGTAGGGCGTCATGGTGACGAAGTGGAGATCCAGCTTTTGCTGTCGGTCGAAGCCTGCGAAGTCGTCCTGTGTGAAGGCGCGCGTGAGTTGCCGGGCGCGGTCGGCGCGGAAGTTGAAGAAGACGACGGCGTCGCCGTTTTCGACGCGGGTGCTCGTTCCGTCGCCGTAGTCGATGCGTCGGGGTTCGACGAATTCGTCGGTGACGCCGTCGTCGTAGCTGGCCCGGAGCGCTTCGGCGGGGTCGTCGAAGACCTCGCCGTGGCCTTCGGTGAGCAGGCGGTAGGCGCGTTCGATGCGCGGCCAGCGGTTGTCGCGGTCCATCGCGTAGTAGCGCCCTACGATGGAGACGAGGCGCCCCACGCCGATCTCGTCGGCCCGCTGCTGGAAGTCCTGCGCGTAGCCGACGCCGCCGTGGGGGTCGGTGTCGCGCCCGTCGGTGAAGGCGTGGAGGCACACCTGCTCGCGCTTCAGGCCCTGCCGCCGGGCCAGTTCGAGCAGCGCGTAGAGGTGATGGTTGTGGCTGTGGACGCCGCCGTCGGAGAACAGGCCCATCAGGTGCAGCTTCGCGCCGTGCTGCCCGGCGTGCCGCGCCGCCTGCACCAGCTCCTCGACCCCGAAGAAGTCGCCCTCTTCGATAGCCAGGTCGATGCGGGTGATTTCCTGGTAGACCACGCGCCCGGCGCCCAGGTTCATGTGGCCCACTTCCGAGTTGCCCATCTGCCCTTCCGGCAGCCCCACAGCCCGCCCCGACGCCTGCAACGTCGCGTGCGGATACGTCGCAAAGAGTTCGTCCAGGAACGGCTTCCTGGCGTGGTCGATGGCGCTCACCGACGGGTCTTCGGCGATGCCGTAGCCGTCGAGGATGATCAGGAGGTGGCGTTTATTTTCGTCCATCATCTTTGTCCGGGAAACAGGGGGTAGGTCTCTGGCAGCCCCTCGTAGACCGGCGCGCCTGGATGGGTCTGCGCGTCGTCAAACGCGGTAATCCGGGACCTGCTTCGTCGTTTCGCCGGTTTTCGACGAGAATACTTGCATCGAGCCGCAGGCGGGGCAGGCGAGTTGCTCGGCGCCGTAGCGGTCGGTTTTGGTGGCGGGTTCGTCGAAGTAGCGGCCTTCGGTCTTGCAAAAATACTTTCCCTGTCTGGGATCCAGTCCGGAAACAGGAGCGGGGAGCTTTTGGAGACGCTCGAAGTAGCGGCAGGCGGGCGCGACGGGGCACGCGGCGCACTTCGGGTTGCGGGCTGTGCAGGTGTAGCGGCCGTGGAGGATGAGCAGGTGGTGCGCCTCGCCCCAGGCGTCCTTCGGGATGACCGCCTTGAGGCCGCGCTCGACCTTGAGCGGCGTGCCGGCGTCGCGGACGAGGCCAATGCGGTTGGCCACGCGGAAGACGTGCGTATCGACCGGCAGCGCCTCGTCGCTGTCGAAGGCGACCGAGGCGACGACCTGCGCCGTCTTACGCCCCACGCCGGGCAGCTTGACCAGGTCTTCGAGCGCCTGCGGGATCCGCCCGCCGAAGTCCTCCATCGCGCGCTGCGCCATCCCTACGAGGTGCTTCGCCTTGTTGTTGGGGTACGAGACCGACCGGATGAGCGGAAAGACCTGTTCGGGTGTGGCGGCGGCCAGGGCGTCGAGCGTCGGGAAAGCCTCGAAGAGCGCCGGCGTCACCTTGTTGACCCGCTCGTCGGTGCACTGCGCCGAGAGGATGACGGCGACGATGAGTTGGTAGACGTCGACGAAGGCCAGTTCGGTCTCGGGGCGCGGGATGACCTCGCGCAGCCGCTCCAGCGCAAACCGGGCGCGTTGGGTACGATTCACGGGGGTTCGGGTTGATGGCGCGGAGGAACGGACGTCCGGACGCCGGCTCACTGCTTCTTCAGGAGCGCGATCTGGCCGGCATGGTAGAGGTTGTGCTGGACGACGCCGTGCAGCAGGAAGTAGATCGAATAGGCGGTGCCCGGCACGCGCTCGTCGAGCCGGTCGTCGGTGAGGCGGTTGAGGGCCGCGAGCAGGTTCCGGTAGCTCGTCCGTAGGGCGATACGGGCGGCCTGCCAGGCCGCGTCGCTCGCGTCGGAGACGGCGGGCCAGTCCTGGTCGTCGGAGAGCTTGACGGCGGCGCCTTCGATGCGCCGGCGGGCTACGTCCTGCCAGGCCGCCACGTGCAAGGCGATCTCCCAGATGGTGTGCGCCGCCGGAAGCCTCCGTGCCGCCGCCTGCCCGGCGGTGACGTCTTCGAGCAGTTCGAAGAGCGCCGGGCCGTGCCACGCGCCGCCCTCGCAGGCCCGCCGGAGCTGGTCGGCGAGGCGTTCGACTTCCGTGCGCGACGGTGCAGGCATGGGATCCTCCGCAAGTGGGGTCGGGTGCGTCCTGGCACGCCCGAAGCGCAGGCTTTGATTCGCCGCGCCGGGTGAAGATTCCGCCAGCCCTGCCGGCGCATGAGCGCGTCTGGTAAGGGCGCTTCCGCACAGGCACGCCGCTGAAGCGGCTACTACGAGCCTGGCGAGGCTTTTAGGGGCCTGCTGGGCAGACGCGGAGGGATGCGTCAGGGAGCCTGACGCTTCGATCATCCACACTTTCTGATCCCTACCGCATCGATCTTCTATCCGCTATCTTCTATCTTCGAGGCTACGCAGGCGAAAGACGCGCTGTTGCCGCCGCCCCGCGCCGCAGGGGCACCCTCCCTCCCCATCGAATCGGAAATAAGATGCCTCACGCCTGGCACGACGTTCCCATCGGCGACGACGCGCCCGAGACCTTCATCGCCGTCATCGAGATTCCGCAGGGCGGCAAGGTCAAGTACGAACTCGACAAGCCGACGGGCCTGCTGCGCGTCGACCGGGTGCTCTATTCGTCGGTCATCTACCCGGCCAACTACGGCTTCATCCCGCAGACCTACGGCGACGACAACGACCCGCTCGACGTGCTGGTGCTGATGCAGGAGCCGGTGCAGCCCTTGAGCCTGCTGCGCACTCGCCCCATCGGCATGATGCAGATGATCGACCAGGGGCAAAGCGACGAGAAGATCATCTGCATCCACCTCGACGACCCGGCCTTTAACGGCTTCTACCACATCTGGGAACTGCCCGAACACCGCCTGCTCGAACTGCGGCGCTTCTTCCTGGATTACAAGCTCCTCGAAGACAAAGAGGTGGACGTGCAAGAATTTCTGGGGCCGGACAAGGCACGGGCCGTCGTCAAGAAGGCGATGGACCGCTACCGAGACGAAGTGCTGCCGACGCTGCACAGGTAGGCGCCAGGCCGGCGTGGGTCCGGACCATCTCTGGAGGAAGGTAGGAGCCAGGCCGGAGCAAGGTAGGAGCTAGACCGGAGCGGGAAGGGCGTTTCGGCGGAGAGGCGCGGGGGTCTGGCCGATGCAGGAGGGTGTTCGCGTGCTTACGTGTTCAGGTGGTAGCGTTTTTTACTGAGACACTCCAACACTCGACGCTGCGACGGCAAACCAGACCGCTTGAATCCGCTCTAGAAGCTGCCCAGGCTGAGTTGGACGCGGTGGTGCCAGCCGGGCGCCTGGCCGGGCAGGCGGCCCAACTCGCTGCCGTAGTAGGCGTAGTCGATGCGGGCGAAGGAGAGTTGCAGGCCGGCGCCCAGGGTGGTGTAGCCCTGGTTAAGCCCGGTGCGCAGCGACAGCGCCTTGCCGAGCTTCGTCTGCACGCCCAACGCCAGGCGGCCCAGCAGCGGCTGGTCGGCGGCGGCGCCCTGGTAGCCGACGTAGTCGAGGGCGAAGGCGGTTTCTTTGACGGGGCCGCCGAGGGTGGGCAGCAGGTAGGCCACGCCTGCGCGGAACGACGAGCGGAGCTGGTAGCGCTCCTGCGCCAGCGCCACCTCGCCGGCGATCTTTTCGTCGTTTTGCACTTCTTCTTTCTTGACGTAGTAGGCCGTGAAGCGATAGTTGAAGTCGTTCACGGCGAGGTCCGACCAGACCGCGCCGAAGTAGAACTTGCCCGGCACGCCTTTGAAGCCGGCTTCGTAGAGCAGGCCGAGGTCGAAGGCCAGGGTGCCGGCGCCGAGCACGTAGAGGCTTTCGTCGTCGGCGATGGCGTCGAAGGGCTTGAGTTTGACGGAGACGTAGCGCTGGACGTAGCGGGCCGTCACGCCGGTCGAGACGCCCTTGAGGCCGAGGTCGGAGAGGTCGGCGGCGCTGGCGGCCACGGCCATGAAGTCGGCCAGGGCGGTAAAGTCCATCCCCGGCACGTCGTCGCCGGCGTCTTCGACGCTGTAGGCCACTTCGCTATGGGCGAAGAGGCCGCCGCCGAAGCCGTAGCGGCCGCGGTTGAGCACGAACGAGGGTAAGAGCACGTCGGCGCTGAGCACCGTGGGGCTGTCGCTGAGGCGAACGACGTCGTCGAAGAGGGCCTGTGCTTCCTCCTGTTCCAGGTTGCCGATGCCCTGGTCGAGGGCCGGCTCAAGGCGGTCGTTGTAGAAGTTGAATTGTTCGGAGAAGTTCTTGCTGATCGAGGCGCTGAGGCCGAACATGGTCACGGGGGCGCGCGTCACGTGCAGCCGGGTCAGGTGGGCCGGGTTATAGAAGAGGGCTGTGCGGGCGGAGGGGTAGGCCGTAGCGGCGCCGCCCATGCCCAGCGCCTGCGGCGAGGGCACGAACGTGCGGGCGCCGGGCAGGTAATGCTGCGCCGCAACGGGCGGGGCGAGCACCAGCGCGAGCAACGCGCACAGCGGCAGACTGCACAAACGAAAACGACGTTTCATACGGACGGTACCGTTAAGCAGGAACGAACGGGTGGGCTGCCCATGGTCCTTCGAAGGATCGTCCGGAAGAGGAAGAGACTTAAGGACTTCTTCGAGGCTCGTCTCGGCCCGTCGGTATGACAAAGAGGGTACCAATCCGCCCGTGCTGCTTCTACGCGCCAAAAACGTCGCCGGGGAGCATCCTGCTGCGCAGGGCGCGCGCACCTACCGCGCAAAGCGTGCGCTACCGGGGGCTACGCCGCCGGGGTGCTTCCCGCGCTAGAAGCTGCCGAGGGTGACTTGCAGGGTGTGGTTCCAGCCGTGCGGCAGCCCGCGCTCCCGGACGTGGTGATAGGCGTAATCGAAGGTTGCGAAGGGCAGGCGCAGCCCGGCGCCGACGGAGGGTCGGCTCCGGTTGAGGCCGGCACGCAGGGCCAGGTCGCGGCTCAGGCCGAGTTGCACGCCCAGGCGCAGGTGGTCTGCCGCTGCGTTGCCGGGGGCGAGGCCGGGATCGTGCAGGTAATCGAGGGCGACGCCGGTTCCGGCAAGCGGTCCGTCGGGGGGCGTCGTGTAGGCCACGCCGACGCGGTAGGAGGGCCGGCGGCGCAGGCGTTCGCGGGCCAGGGCCGTCTCGGTGGCCAGGGTGGCCGGGTCGTCGGGCGCGTTGCGGGTGTAATAGCCTTTGAACGAATAGCCGGCGTGGCCGCCGAGGGCGTCGTAGAGCACGGCCCCGACGTGGAAGGCGCCGGGCAGTGGGGCGGCCCGGACGAGGTAGTGCAGGCCCAGGTCCGCGCCCAGGGCGCCGCCGCCGAGGACGTAATAATTCTCGCTGTCGTCGAGTTGATCGAGGCGTTTGTTCTTGAGTATCACATAGCGCTGGGTGTACTTGACCGCGAGGCCAGCGGTCAGGCCGGGCAGGATCTGCTCGGAGAGATCCAGTGCGCCGGCGGCCACGGCCATGAAGTCGGCCTGGCTGACGAAGTCGACGGCGGGGGCGCCGGCGCCGGAGGCTTCGGCCAGGTAGCGCAGTTCGCTGGCGGCGAAGAGGCCGCCGCCGAAGCCGTAGCGGCCGCGGTTGAGCAGAAACGAGGGCAGCAGCACGTCGCCGCCGGCAAAGATGCGGTGGCGGCCCAGGCGCAGCGTCTCGCCGTACAACGCCTGCCGCTGCGCCTCGCCGAGGGC
>JBFGTT010000218.1:0-6245 GCA_041565995.1 Rhodothermales bacterium | reverse complement strand
CGACGGCGAGGTGCTCTACGTCGTCGGCTACGGCATCGACATCACCGAACGCAAGCTCTCCGAACACAAGCTGCTCGAAGCCAAAGACGCCGCCGAAGAAATGGCCCGCCTCAAGTCGGCCTTCGTCGCCAACATGAGCCACGAGATCCGCACGCCGCTGACGGCCATCATGGGCTTTGCCACCGTGCTCGGCGAAGAGCTCGACGGCGAACACCGCGAACTCGTCGAAATCATCAAGCAAAGCGGCGAACGCTTGCTCGAGACGCTCAACTCGGTGCTCGACCTGGCCCGGCTCGAAGCCAACGCCATCGACGTCGATCCCCGGCCGCTCGACCTCGGAGAAGAACTGCTGGCCGCCGCCCGGCTCTTCAAGCCGATGGCGCACAAGAAGGGCCTGGCCTTCAAGGTCGAAACACCCGGCCGCAAGACGCGCGCCCAGCTCGACCGGGCCTGCCTGCACCGCGTCCTGAGCAACCTGCTCTCGAACGCCGTCAAGTTCACCGACGAGGGCGAGGTCCGGCTCGTCCTGCGCTCGGCCGGCAGCGAGGTGCAGATCGAAGTGCGCGACACGGGCATCGGCATCGACGCGGCTTTCCTGCCGCACCTCTTCGACGAGTTCAAGCAGGAGAGCACGGGGCTGGCCCGCACGCACACCGGCAGCGGCCTGGGCCTGGCCATCACCCGGCACCTGATCGAACGGATGCACGGGCGGATCGAGGTGCAGAGCACCAAAGGCGAAGGCAGCACCTTCCTGGTCACCTTCCCGGCGATGACCGCCCCGCCCGTCGGCCGCGCCGACCCGCCGGCCCGGCCCGAGCCGCACGCCCTGCATCCGGGTCCCCAGACCGTCGGATCGTAAGAGCCTGCCGCGCTTCATGCCAAAATCCCTCGCCGATCTCCGCCGGCACTACGGGCAGGACACGCTCGACGAGGCCGACGTGCAGGCCGATCCCATCGCGCAGTTCCAGGCGTGGCTGGCCCAGGCCCAGGCGGCGGGCCTGGCCGAGCCGACGGCCATGACGCTGGCGACGGCCACTCCGGAAGGACGCCCCTCGGCCCGCATCGTCCTGCTCAAAGCCGTCGACGAGCGCGGCTTCGTCTTCTTCACCAACTACACCAGCCGCAAGGCGCAGCAACTCGAGGGCAACCCCTGGGCGTCGCTCGTCTTCTGGTGGGACGTGCTCGAGCGGCAGGTGCGCGTCGAGGGCACCGTCGCGCGCGTCGAGGCGGACGTCTCCGACGCCTACCACCGCCGCCGCCCGCGCGGCAGCCAGCTCGGTGCCTGGGCCTCGCCGCAGAGCCGGGTGATCGCCGCTCGCGCAGAGATCGAGGGCGCCCTGGCCGAGGTCGAGGCGCGCTACGCCGGGCAGCAGGTGCCCCGCCCGCCGCACTGGGGCGGCTACCGGCTGCGGCCCGTCGCCATCGAGTTCTGGCAGGGACGCCCCAACCGCCTGCACGACCGCCTCCGCTACACCCGCACCGACGCCGGCGCCTGGCGCCTCGAACGCCTGGCACCCTGAAGCGGGGCACCGTTTTTTGCCCCGTCGAGGTGGTAATTTTTTAGCAAATTCAAGGAAGCACGCATAAGAATTCCTGCCGTCGCTGCGTTGTAGAGGACGCGGAGCACCCCTCGCCGTTGCAGTTGGGGGACTGTAACAATCGCGCGAGCCGCTCCGTACTCCCCTATGTCTTCCGATGAGTGGGGGGACTGGTAGGGCGCCGCACGATCTTTCCCAGGGGTCAGCGGCGCCCTACTCTTTTTTTAGCCGGCCCTCAGCGCCGGGGCCGCATGGGGAACCACGAGAGGCCGAAGCCCAGCCGCACCGAGGCCGACTCCACGTCCAGCCGGTCTTCGACGATGACGTTGTTGACCCGGACGTCGGTAAAGGTGCCGAGCGTGACCTGCAAGCCCCCGTCGAGTGCCAGCGCGGGCGAAAGAAAGTATTGCACGCCGCCGCCGAGCGTCAGGCCGCCGCCCGAATACTCGATCTCGCTGCCCCGGGGGCCTACCTCTACGCGCGCCGCCCGGTAGCCGAAGGCGAGGTTGGCATAGGGCACGGTGCGCCGGCCCGCCCCGAAGTTGAACCGCACCCCCAGGTCCACGTGCGAGAGCGTGTAGGCGTCGTCGCTGTCGTTCGTCATGCCGGAGCCGTTGGCGGCCAGGTAGACCGTCACCAGCGGCGAGAAGCCGTAGCCGACCTGGAGGCCGAGGCCGCCGCCGCTGTCCGTCTCGTCCGCCTCGTCGTCGAAATCGCTCAGGTTGTAGCTGATGCCGGTGGCGTTGAGGTGGGCGTTGAGAAAAATCCCGGTGGTGTTGGAGCGCCGCTGCGCCAGCGCGCTGCCGGCTGTCAGGATCAGGAATGCGGCCAGGAGCGTCGCCCATCGGCCGTTGGAGCGCCAGGTACGTTGCATGATTTCGTCGGTTGATGGATGAGATGTTCGGCTCGGGAAGGGTCGGAGCCGGCGCGCAAGGGGCTGCCCGTTTTGCGGCTCTTTGCGGAAACACTGGAACACCGGAATCCTTCAACCCTCCAATACGTTGCCGCAGGCCGGCGCCGTATCGTCACGACAAGGAAGGATATCGGGCCTCGCACGACCGTACCATCACCCACGTCGTGCCCTATTCGAAGGGACGCGGGGAGAGGGAGACGCGGAGAGCGGTCTTATCGCCGCGTCGCCCCTTCTCCCCAACCTGCCCCGGACTCGATCCGGGGTCTCCGCGTCGCATCGAGCAACGCGCCAACGCTGTAGGCCACAACGTGAGGTAACACCTTATGCGGGCGGAGGATGGGTCGATACCGAGAAAGCGTGCGGCACAGGCGCAACGGATTGAATCCGAAGGGCGATAATCCCTACCTTATCCCTGTGCCCCCAACGCCGCTGCGGAGACGAAATCATGCTTTCAAATCGGGTGGGCCATGAAGTACCCCATGTTATCCCTGTGGTCTAGGCGGTCCCTGGCAACGGTGCTGCTGGCGCTGGCGCTGGCGGTGCTCTCGGCGCGCGCGGCGCGCGGCAGCAGCGTCGTGCCGCCCCGGCACCTGGGCGAACTGGCGCAGATGAGCGAGGCGGTGGTGCTGGCGCGGGCGGGCGCCTCATCCGCCTTCGCGCGCGGCGGCCTGATCCTCACGCGCACGTCTTTCGAGGTGATGGAGGTGGTCCGGGGCGCCGTGCTGCGGCGCCAGCAGATCGACGTGGAGACCTACGGCGGCGTGCTCGGCACGGTCGGCTGGAGCGTGGCGGGCAGCCCGCAGTTCGAGCCGGACACCGTCTACCTGCTCTTCTTGAGCCGGCGCGGCGCGGCGTGGCAGCCGCGCCTGCTGGCCTACGGCCTGCTCGAACAGATCGCCGGCGCCGACGGGTCGATGCTGCTGACGCACGTGCGCCAACACCACGACCTGGCGTTGCTGCGCCGGCCCGACGGCGCCCCCACCGAGCCGGTCGGGACGTACTACGCCTTGCCCTTGCTACGCCACCTGCGCCAGGTGGTGACGGCGCGCGCCGCCTGGGACGGCAGCCGCGCGGCGGCGCCCGAAGCCTTGCATCCCCCCGCCCACGACGCCGCCGGCAAGGCCGCCACCTTCCCCGAACCCTGCGAATACATGACCTACAGCGGCTTCCCCATCCGCTGGAATTCCTTCGACAATAACGTGACCGTCTCGGTCTTCGCCGAGGCCGGCGGCGACAACGACGTGGGCGGCGACGCCGAGTTTACCGCCGTCCAACAGAGCCTCAATGCCTGGAATAACATCGCGGGCGTCAACGTCGACTATCACTGGGGCGGCCCCGAAGCCTACACCCCCGATTGCAGCGACGGCGACGCCGCGCCCGACGACGTCGCGCCCGACCAGGGGCTTATCCAGTTCAACGACCCCTGCGACGAAATCCCCGACCTGGCGAATTGCAGCGGCACGCTGGCGCTGGGCGGATCGTTCTTCAGCGTCGGGCCGGGAGGGCGCCACACGCACCGAGGGATGGAATGGAATACCAACCTCGTCGGCTTCGTCATCATCAACAACGGCGTGGGCGCCTGCCTCTCGACGGGCAATTACCGCATCATGATGACGCACGAGCTGGGCCATACGCTCGGCCTGGCGCACATCCCCTCGGCGCGCGGAGCGGCCAACATGAATCCGAGTTGCTGCACCGACATCACCAACATCGACGAGACCTGCACGCTCTTTTCGTATTCGAACCAGCCCTTCGAGACCGCCCCCGGCGAGATCACGCTGATCGCGCCCCAGCACGACGCCCAGGATGAGCCGCTCTCGCCGGAGCTTACCTGGCGAGCCGATTCCAACGCCGACGTCTATCACCTCCAGGTGAGCACCAACAGCGGCTTCACGCAACTCGTCTACGAGAACGCCGGCCTGACGCAGCCGACGCAGGCGGTAGGCCCGCTGGCGGGCTTCACGCGGCACTACTGGCGCGTGCGCGGCATCAACGGCGTGGGCGCGGGGCCGTGGTCGGGCACGTTTCGCTTCACCACCATCCGCGTGCTGCCCGGCGAGGCGACGCTGATCGCCCCGCGCGACGGGGCGGTCGATCAACCCACCACCGTCATGCTGCACTGGCAGCAGGTCCCGGCGGCGGACCAGCACCAGCTCCAGGTGAGCACCAACAGCGGCTTCACGCAACTCGTCTTTGAGGACGCCGCCGTGACGCAGACGCGGCGCGAGGTCGGCCCGCTCGATCACCGCACCACCTTTTTCTGGCGCGTGCGCGGCGTCAACGCGTCGGGGCAGGGGGCTTGGTCGCCCACGTGGAGCCTGACGACGTTGCCCGCCCTGCCCGGCGCCATCACGCTGACGGCGCCCGAAGCCGACGCCGTCGAGCAGCCCGTCGTGCTCCCGTTGGCCTGGCAAGCCGAGCCGAACGCCGCCGCCTACCACCTCCAGGTCAGCACCGCCGAGGACTTCTCGGAGATCGTCTTCGAAGCCGACACGCTGGCGCAGACGACGCACGAGGTGGGCCCGCTCGTCGGCGCCACGGAGCACGCCTGGCGCGTGCGCGGCGTCAACGCTGCCGGCGCGGGGCCGTGGTCCGCCGTCCGCCGGTTCACGACCGCCCTCGTGGCGCCCGACGCCGTCGCGCTGACGGCGCCCGAAGACGGCGTCGTCGAGCAGCCCGCCGAGGTTACGCTGGCCTGGGAAGCCGACCTGAACGCCGACGTCTACCACCTCCAGGTCAGCACCGCCGAGGACTTCTCGGAGATCGTCTTCGAAGCCGACACGCTGGCGCAGACGGCGCACGAGGTCGGCCCGCTCGCCGGCGCCACGGAGCACGCCTGGCGCGTGCGCGGGGTGAACGCCGTCGGCGCGGGGCCGTGGTCCGCCGTCCGCCGGTTCACCACGGCGCTCTTCGCCCCCGGCCTCGTCGTGCTGACGGCGCCGGAGGACGGCGCGGTCGACCTGCCCGGCATCGTCCCGTTCGCCTGGGAGGCCGACCTGAACGCCGACGCCTACCACCTCCAGGTCAGCACCGCCGAGGACTTCTCCGAGATCGTCTTCGAGGACGAGGGCCTGGCGCAGACGACGCAGGACGTAGGCCCGCTGGCCTACAGCACAGAGCACGTCTGGCGCGTGCGCGGCGTCAACGTCGGCGGGGCCGGCCCGTGGTCCGCCGTGCGACGCTTCACGGTGGCCGTGGGCACGGCGGTAGAGCAGGCCGGCGAGGGGGTGCCTGGCGCCTACCGGCTCTACCAGAACTATCCCAACCCCTTCAACCCGCAGACGGCGCTGCGCTTCGACCTGCCGGCGGCCTCCGAGGTGACGCTGGCCGTCTACGACGTGCTGGGGCGGATGGTCGAGACGCTGGTTTCGGGCACGTTGCCGGCGGGCCGCTACACCTTCGCCTGGGAGGCCGGCGACCATCCCAGCGGCCTCTACCTGGCCCGCCTGCAAGCCGGCCCCTTCAGCCAGACGCGCCGGATGCTGCTGTTGAAATAGCCCGGCGCCGTCAGCAGGCGGTGCGGATCTGGCGGGCGAGGTCGGCGGCGGAACGAGCACGGATGACTTCGCCGGGCCGCCGCAACCAGTAGGCCACGTAGTATTCCCGCCCCCGCAATCTCAAGTGCGAGCAGGCCCACGGGCAACCCAGCCGCGCCACGAGCGGGTCGTAAGGTTGATTTTTTTCGACCAGGCGGGCCGCCGCCTCTACCGTCTCGCGTTCTTCGTCGCTCCAGCGGCCGGTGAAGTACACTGCAGACGTTTTCTCCATCCTGATACCTCCCCTGTGGTTGGTCG
>JBFGTT010000217.1:0-6272 GCA_041565995.1 Rhodothermales bacterium | reverse complement strand
TCAGCCCCTCCGGCTCGGGCGCCGGCCCCAACAACGCCCCCCTCGCCCTCCCAGACAGCTTCTCGACCGACGAAGATATCGCCGCCACCCTCGACCTACTGGCCAACGACACGGACCCCGACGACGACGACCTGACCGTCACCGTCCCGATGCAGCCGCCCAACGGCACCGTCGAGATCAACCCCGACAGCAGCGTCACCTATACGCCCAACACCAACTTCTTCGGCACCGACTCCTTCTCCTACATGATCGACGACGAACGCGGCGGCACCGACGAGGCGACCGTCGAGATCACCGTCCATCCAATCAACGACGCGCCCGGGGAAGCCACGATCTTCAACCCGCCCCCCAACGCCACGGTCGTCCTCGAAGGCGATCCGTCCACCCCCTTCGTCGTCCAGTGGAACCCGGCCGAAGACGTCGAAGGCGACCCGGTGGATTACGTCTACCAGCTCTCCCCCGACACCACCTTCGACGACGTGGTTCTATCCGGCACCGTCCTCGCCGGGGAGAACAGGACCTCGTTCGAGGGCACCGTCGGCGGCGTGGCCGATTCGCTCGGCGCCGCCGGGATCGATGTCTTCCCGGCGCAGATGCATCACCGCGTGATCTCGTCCGACACCGCGCTCGCCACGATAGGCCCCAGCACGGCGATCACCTTCGGCCGGGGCGACATCACCGCCACCGAAGACGACGACGCCGTCCCGACGGCCTTCGCCCTGCACGACAACTATCCCAATCCGTTCAACCCGGAAACGACGATTTCCTTCGACGTGCGCGCGCCCACGCGGGTGGTCCTGGACCTCTACGACGCCCTCGGCAAGCACGTCGCCACGCTGGTGGATCGACCCTTCAGCGCCGGGCGCTACCGCGTGCCCTTCGACGCAGCAGGCCTGCCCTCCGGGCTGTACGTCTACCGCGTCCGCATGGGCGATTTCAGCGCCGCCAAAAAGATGGTGCTGCTCAAGTAAGACGTATGGACGAGAGGACGTGTGGACGAGTTGAGGGAGGCGCGTCGTCTCCTCGTCGTCTCGTCGATCCGTCGCCTCGTCGTCTCGTAAACCCGTCTTCCTGCCGGGTACGCTGCCGTGAAGGCTCCTCCGTTTCTGCAAGATTTCCTGGCTGACCTGCGCCAGCGCGTGGCCGGCGAGGTCCGCACGGACGAGTACAGCCGCGTGCTCTACAGCACCGACGCCAGCATCTACCAGGTCCTCCCGCACGGCGTCTTGCTGCCCCGAACGATGGACGACGTGCACGCCGCCGTCGAACTGGCGGCCACCTACCAGATCCCGCTCCTGCCGCGAGCCGGCGGCAGCAGCCTGGCCGGGCAGGCCGTCAACGAAGCCCTCGTCATCGACTTCTCGCGCCACCTCGACCAGGTGCTCGACGTCAACGCCGAAGAACGGTGGGTCCGCGTGCAGCCGGGACTTGTCCTCGATGAGCTAAATCTATACTTGAAGCCGATGGGCCTGCACTTCGGCCCGGACCCGGCCAGCAGTAACCGCGCCGCGATGGGCGGCATCGTCTCGAACAACTCCACCGGCAGCCACTCGATCCGCTACGGGATGACCGCCGACCACGTCCTGTCCATGCACGTCCTGCTGAGCGACGGCTCGCGCGCGCACTTCGGCCCGCTCGACCCCGCCGGGGTGGCGCAGCACGCCGCCCGTAGCGGCCTCGAAGGCGAGATCTACCGGCACGTAGCAGCCCTGACGCAGGACGACGCCCACCGCGCGACCATCCGCCAGGGCACCCCGCGCCACTGGCGGCGCTGCGGCGGCTACAACCTCGACCGCTTCGTCGAGGGCGGCGTCTCGTTCAACGTCCCGCAGGATCCGCGTTTCAACCTGGCCAGGCTGGTCTGCGGCGCCGAGGGCACGCTGGCCGTCATCACCGACGTGACGCTGGGCCTGGTGCCGCTGCCGGCGCGCACCGCCCTGGCCGTCGTCCACTTCGGCAGCCTCTTCGCGGCGCTGCAAGCCGTACCCGTCATCCTCGAAACCGACCCGTCGGCGGTGGAACTGCTCGACCACCTGGGCCTGACGCTCTGCCGCAACGTGCCGCAGTACGCCCGCCTGCTGCGCACCTTCATCGAGGGCGATCCCAACTGCGTGCTCATCACCGAGTTCTACGGAGAGAGCGAGGCCGAACTGACGGCGAAGATCGAGCGCCTGGCGGCGCACCTGCGCGCCGAAAAAGCCGGCGCCACCGCCGTCGTGCCCGCCCTCGAACCGCAACGGCAGGCCGACGTGTGGACGGTGCGCAAAGTGGGCCTGGGCCTGCTGATGAGCATCAAGGGCGATCACAAGCCCATCCCTTTCATCGAAGACGCCGCCGTGCCGGTCGAGCACCTGGCCGAGTACGTCACCCGCATCGAGCAGTTCTGCAACGGCCTCGGAACCGACGTGGCCTACTACGCGCACGCCAGCGCCGGCTGCGTCCACATCCGCCCGCTCGTCAACACCAAGCAGGCCGAGGAAGTCGCCAAAATGCCCGAAATCACGGCGTTCTCGGTCGAACTCTTGCACGGCTACGGCGGCGCACTCTCGAGCGAGCACGGCGACGGGCGCGCGCGAAGCTGGATGAACGAACGCTTCTTCGGGCCGGACCTCTACAGGCTCTACCGGTCCGTCAAGCACGCCTTCGACCCCGGGCATCTCCTCAACCCCGGCAGCGTCGTCGACGCCCCGCCAATGACCGAAAACCTGCGCTACGGCGCGGCCTACCGCGTCGTCCCGCTCGCGCCGCGCCTCGACTTCAGCGAGGAGCAGGGCTTCGACCGGGCCGTGGAGATGTGCAACGGCGCCGGCATCTGCCGCAAACGCACCGACGGCGCCATGTGCCCCAGCTTCATGGTCACGCGCGAGGAGGAACACTCGACGCGGGGCCGCGCCAACGCCCTCCGGGCCGCCCTCTCCGGACGCCTGCCCGCCGCCGAACTGACCAGCCGCCGCATGTACGAGGTGATGGACCTGTGCGTCGAGTGCAAGGCGTGCAAGGCCGAGTGCCCGTCGTCGGTGGACATGGCGAAGATCAAGTTTGAGTTTCTGGCGCAATACCACGCCGCGCACGGCACGCCGCTACGCGCCCGCCTCTTCGGCCACGTCGCGCGCCTGAGCCGCCTCGGCAGCGGCCCACCCGCTCCGCTGGCCAATGCCAGCCTGCGCAACACCGCCGTCCGCGCCCTGCTGGAGACGTTCCTGGGGATCAGCCGGAAGCGTGCGCTGCCGCCGTTTGCCCGCCGTCCATTCACCCGATGGTTTAAGACGCGGGCCGCCCCGCCCGCCACCGGACGCCCGGTGGTGCTCTTCCACGACACGTTCACCACCTACCACTACCCGCACGTCGCCGTCGCGGCGACGGAGGTGCTGGAGGCCGCCGGCTTCGACGTGGTGCTGCCGGGCCATCGCTGCTGCGGCCGGCCCCTGATCTCGAAGGGCCTGGTGGAGGCGGCCCGCGCCGCCGCCCGCGACACCGTCGCGCGCCTGGCGCCCTTCGCCGAGACACGGATCCCCGTCGTGGGCCTGGAGCCGAGCTGCCTGCTGACGCTGCGCGACGAGTACCGCTACCTGCTGCCCGGCGACGCCCGCGCCGCGACCCTCGCCGCGCACGCCGTCACCTTCGAGGAGTTCGTCGCCGGCCTGGCCGACGCAGGCCGCCTCGCCCTGCGCTTCACCGACGCGCCCCGCCGCGTGCTGCTGCACGGCCACTGCCATCAGAAAGCCCTCGTGGGCACCGCGCCGAGCCGGCGCGTGCTGGCGCTGCCGCCCGGCTACCGCGTCGCCGAGGTGGACGCCGGCTGCTGCGGCATGGCCGGTTCGTTCGGCTACGAGGCCGAGCACTACGACCTCTCGCTCAAGATGGCCGAGCGCCGCCTGCTGCCCGCCGTGCGCGCCGCCGACGCCGAGACGCTGATCGTGGCCGCCGGCGTCAGCTGCCGCCAGCAGATCCGCCACGGCGCGGGCCGCGAAGCGCTGCACCCGGCGGAGGTCCTGCGCCAGGCGCTCGCGTGAGCAGGGCGGACGCCGTTTGACGCCGGATAGGGCCGGCCTCGCAAAAGTGCTAAATAATTGATCCGGGGAGACTTGTCGCTGCCTGAAAACCGACGTACATTCTCGCGCCAAACCGTCAATCGACCACGCGGAGGAAACCGGATGACATGAGACCATCGACGCGGTACCTGTGGGTCGGCGCCCTTTTTCTGACGGCGGCGACGGTCGGCTCAGGGGCCGACATCCGTATCGAACTGATCCAGGGGAAACGCCCCATCCAGGAAAGCGTCTCCTTCACCATCTGAGGTGTCGCACGAGGTTGCGGCCCGGTTACTTCCCCGTCCCGCCGGGCGGCTTCTCCCCTGAGCACCTTGTTTCGCTACCTGCACAAGGTCCTGGAGGATGAGATGCGAGCGGGGAAAAAACATCGTCGCGCCGTCGCCGTGTTCGTGATGCTCTCGGCCCTGGCGGCCTCGTGCGACTTCCTGGTGCCGGGCCTCGATCAGCAAGGCCGGATCATCCAGGTCGGCAACCTGGACGCCGGCCACGCGGTCGTCGCCACCGACGACGGGGGCTTCCTGGTCGCGGGCCATACGGGCTTCAACGGCTACAGCGACTCCCTCTCCTTCGACCGCTTCAGCGACGTGCTCCTGCTCAAAACCGGAAGCAACGGCAAGGAGCGCTGGCACAAGACGTATTCGTTCGGGTACGCCGAGACGGCCCATAGCATCGTCCGCACGGCGGATCAAGGCTACGCCGTGGCCGGCACCGTCGAAAAAGCCACGCCGGCCAACTACAGCGACGCCTTCCTGATGAAGACGGACGACGACGGGCAGGTCCAGTGGACGGCGACGTTCGACGCGGGCAACGAAGACCGGGCGTTCGCCCTCGTGCAGGACGACGACGGGGGGTTCGTCGTCGCCGGCAGCACGTCGGCGGACGCGGCGCCCTACCGGCACGTGCTGCTCCTGAACTACTCGGCCTCCGGCACGTTGCGCTGGTCCGCCGTCCTGGCCGACACCGTGGCGCAGGAAGCCTTCGACGTGGCCGTCGTAGCCGACGGATACCTCCTCACCGGCGCCACCCAACGCACCGCCGACGCCAACGACACCGACATCCTGCTGCTCAAGGTGGATCGCAACGGCAGGCGGCTCTGGGCGCGCGCCTACGGCGGCACGCAGTTCGACGAAGGCCGCACCCTCCTGGTCGAGCCGGACGGCTACGTGCTGGGCGCTACCCGCACGGACGATACCTACTTCGACAGCCACGACGGCTACGACAGCTTCGCCGCGATCCTGAAAACCGACCTCGAGGGGACGCTGCGCTGGTCGAAGTCGCTCGGCGGAGACCGGCTCTACGCGCTGGCGCGGGCCGGCGCGGGCGGGTACCTCGCGGCAGGCTACGATTTCGACGACGGCGGGGGGCCGTACGGCAGGAGCACGTACGGCAACGCCTACCTGGCGCGGGCCGACGCGGCGGGCGACCTGGTTTCCGGCAAACCGTATCATTACCACCGGTATGATTACGCCTACGCCGTCGCCGAGACGCGCGCAGGGAAGGCGGCGCTGGTAGGCGAGAGCAGGCTCGACGGCTACGCCAGCACGGTTTCCGCCGTATACGTCGTGGTCGAATGAGCGGCCCCGGCGCCGCTCAAAACGGGCGAGCCGTGCAGACACGGGGGATCATCCGCGCGGCAGCAGCCGGAGGGGCCGCCGGCCTGGCCGCAGGCGTGCTGGTGCTGGGCGTCGGCGGGCGGCTCGCCATGAGCGTCGTCGTGCTGATGGCCCGCGCCCGCCCCGCCTGGAGCCTCGACGGCACCTTCGCCGTGGTGGCCGTCGGCGCGCTGCTGGGCGCAGGCGCGGGGCTGGCCTACGCCGCGCTCCGGCGCTTCCTGCCGGGCAACAGCCTGGCGCGCGGTCTCCTCTTCGGCGTGCTGCTCTACGGCGTGCTGCTGCTCTTCCCGCCGGCCTCCGCCCGCACCGCGATGGCCGGCTTCGTGAGCCTGCACCTGCCCATCCTGGCGCTCTTCGGCCTGGTCGTGCTGGCCTACGGCGCGGCGCTGGCCGCCGCCTTCGAGGCGCTGCGCAGGCGCTGGCCGCCCCCGTAATATTATATCAACGCTCTGAAAAAGATGTGCAAGCTTGCCCGCGTGTCATCCCGAACGAACGTGAGGGATCCCCGTCGGTAAAACCAGGCTTACATGGAATCGCTGGGGATCCCTCCTCCCTGCAGTCGTCGCGATGACACGGCTTTTGCACAAGCATTTCCCAGAACGGATAT
>JBFGTT010000216.1:0-6290 GCA_041565995.1 Rhodothermales bacterium | reverse complement strand
GTCCTCGATCTGAAACGAAAGCTGGAAGTCGCTGAGGATCTTGAGCGGGTACGTCCACACCTCGAAGGGCTGGTTTTCGTAGCCGAAGACGGCAGCCCGCCGCCCGAGTACGTCGAAGAAAGCGCCGGGCCGGGTGACGCGCTCCAGCACCAGTCCGCTCGCCGGCTGCTCGAAGCGCGGCACGAGGCCGGGCGTCGGTTGCGCCTGCACGCCGGCGGCGAGGAGGCAGCAGGCGAGGCCGGAGAGCAGCAGATGCCTGCGCGCGAGAGGGGAGAAAGTGCTCAATCTCATGGCCTTGGCACGGTTGGGGAGAATCAGGGGAAGGGGGCGGGGTAGGGAGGAGGGTACGGCGAAATCCGGCTGATTCGTTGTACATCGGAAGGATGGGGTTCTTGTTTCGAGGATCGAGCGTAGAGGATAGCGGATCGCAGCGTGACCTGTCCTCGATCTTCTATCCCCCCATCCTCCCACACACCCATACTCCACGCCGCACCAGGGCTGCCGGACGCGCTACCGCCGGGCGCGCTGCCGGACGAGGGCGAAGCGACGCACTTTGGTCCAGCGGACGCGGCCCGCCTCGCCCCGCGCCTGCACGTAGGCCAGGTACTCGCCGCTCGCAAGGAGAAACCCGGCGTCGTCGCGCAGATCCCAGGCCAGGAACCCGGAGGCGTCGCGCTGGGCCAGCGTGCGGACGAGGAGGCCGCTGTGGGTGAAGATACGCACCGTGGCATCCGGCGGCACATTGGTGAAGCGCGCCACGTCGGCGAGGGCAGCCCGACCCGTCGCCAGGGCGTCTTCCAGCGGCATCGGCTCGATCCGGATCTCGTCCCCCGCCTGCGCCAGGGCCACCAGGGCGTCCTCCACCGGCACGAACGCAACGGCCTCGGCGACGAATTCGGCGCCCGGCCCTCCTCCGGCGCCCCGCTGCCCGGCGGAGGGCGCCGCCGGCAGGGACCCCGTCCGCACCAGCAGCATGTTGCCCAGCACGTCGGCGTAGCCGGGGCTCAGCCGCAGCGCCTCCCGGAAGGCGCGCTCGGCCTCGTCCATCCGCCCGAGTTCGACCAGCGCCGTGCCCAGGCCGAAGGCCGCCGCGTCGAGCCAGGGCTGCTCGGCCAGGGCGGCGCGATAGGCCCCGGCGGCTTCGGCAACCCGACCCTGCGCCTGCAGGAAGTGCCCGTAGTTGACGCGCACCCCGGACAGCGCCGGCTGGAGGCCCAGCGCCCGGCGGTAGAGCCGCCCGACGACCGCCGTGTCGCGCCGGACCGCTGCGTAGGCCTGCGCCAGCGCGTCGAGCCGTTCGGGCACGCCGGGGTCGAGGCGCACCGCGCGTTCGAGCGGCGCGACGGCCCGGTCGGGGCGCCCGCCCTGCAAGTACGCCGCGCCCAGCAGGAAGTGCGCCTCGCCGTGCGTCGTGTCCGACCCCAGCGCCTGCTCGACCGTGGCGGCGCCGGTAGCCATCAGGCCCGGATCGTTGCGCTGCCGTCCGTAGACGATCAGCGCCATGCCCAGGTAGCGCTGGCCGTCCCGGTTGCCCCGGTCGCGCGCGAAGTAGGGTTGCAGCAACTCCGGGGTGAATGGCTCGGCGGTAGGTGCCGGCACCGGCGACCCTTCGACGACGCGGATCCAGTGGTCGGTGAACGAGCTGTGCGGCGCGTCGCCGGCGCGCGCCTTCGGCATGTGACAGCCGAAGCAGTTGGCCTCCGGCGCGTGGTCGGCGCGGGCCTGCGCGGCCACCTTCGCCGGCAGCCCGCCGGCGTCGTGGCAGCCCAGGCAGGTTCGGTTGAAATAGGCCGCCCCCCGGTCGCGGAAGCCCTCGTGCGGGTTGTGGCAGGTGACGCATTCGAGCGGGCGGGCAGCCCGGAGCGTGCCGGTGTAGCAGGCGCTGCGGCGCATCCGGTCGGCGTGCGAAATCACGTCGATCTCCTCCGCCGACGCGTCGGTCCGGTGCGCAGCGAAGAGGGCCAGGTGGTCGCTCAGGGCCTCGGAGGGCCGGAACGAGAACGCCGAGCGCCCTTCGCGCAGGATCGAGACGGTGGCGCTCAGGTGGCACTGCTGGCACACGTCGAGCCGCCGCCCGAAGGGCAGATGCGCCGGGTTGACGATGGTGTCGTCGATCTCGCCGGCGGGGTCGGGGTCGGCCAGGCGTTCCTCGACGTGCAGCGCGCCCGGCCCGTGACACCGCTCGCACCCGATGCCTTCGGGCACCGCGCGGTATTTGCCCTCGACGAAGGGAACGGCCTCGGGGTAGCTGTTGTGGCAGGCCATGCAGCGGTCGGGAATGAGCCGGTCGAAGCGCCCGTTCTTGACCTCGTAGCCGGGGCTGAAGTCCCACCGTCGTCGCTGGGTGTACCACGTCAGCGGCAGTTCGAAGAGCCGCCCGTTGCCCTCGCTCAGGTAGGTGCGCGCCGCGTGGCCGCTACCCACCACGTAGTCCATGCGCCGCCGCAGGCGGTGGAGCACCCGCCCGTCCGGCGCGCGGACGACCTCCTCCTGGTACCACCCGTCCGGCGCGACCCGCACCGCGTAGGCGAAGCCGGAATCGGCGTGGAGGAGGGGTTCGTCCAGCGGCGCCTCGACGCGGTTGGCCGCGGTGAGGCGGTAGAACGAACGCGCCATGCCGTGCGCCTGGTAGCCTCGGTAGGCGTCCTCGTGGCAGGAGGCGCACGCGGCGTCACCCACGTAGCCGACACCCGAGGCCGCGTTGCGGAAGGCGACGGCGGGGGCCTCGTCCGCCGGCAAGTCGCCGCCGGCATCCGGCGCGCCGGCGCGGCCGCAGCCAAGCAACAAGCCGGGCAAGACGACGAGGATCCAGCGCGCGGCGGACGGGGCGCTTCTCCGGTCCATCATCCGTTCGAGAAACCAGCAGGGGGCCAAAACAAGCCCCGCCCGACCTCAGCGGACGGGCGGGGCGGGTGCATCGGTACGATGACGCGGTCAGCGCATCAGTACCCCGGATTCTGCGAGAGACTCGGGTTGGCGTCGAGCTGGATCTGCGGAATCGGGAAGACGGCCTTGAAGGGCTGGCTCGCGTTCTTGAACTCCCAGGCGTCGTTGAACTTGTTGTGGCGGATCAGGTCCTGCCGCCGCGTCGCCTCCCAGAACAACTCGAACTTGCGCTCCTGGAGGATCTGCTCCCGGAAGGAGGCCTGCGTGAAGTCGCCGGCGTTGAGCGACTTGGGCGGGTCGAAGGAACGCGCCCGGACGGCGTTGACCAGGTCCACGGCCTCGGCAGTGCGGCCCAACTCGTTGAGGGCTTCGGCCTTGCTCAGGTAGATCTCGCTGAGGCGGAAGATGGGCTGGTCGTCGCCCATGTCGCCGCCGGTGCGGGCCGGGTCGATCTCCCACTTGAGCACGCGCACGCCGGAGGCTTCGTCGACGTTGATCGGGTTGCCGGTGACGCGGTTGCCCAGCGGATCGAAGAACTCCGGCGTGAAGATCAGCGGGCGGCCGTTGCGGTCGGTCAGCGGCGGGCTGCTCGTGTCGCTGAAGCACTCGCTGCCCAGGCAGCCCTCGTTGGGCTGGGCGTACATCTGGCCCACCAGGAAGAACTTGGTGCGCTTGTCGACCGGGTCGAACGAGTTGAACGTCTCGGCCAGCGTCGAGAAGCCGTTCCAGGGGGTCTGCGGGATCTGGTTGTAGTGCAGCGTCCGCATCTGGAAGTTCAGCCCGAGGCCGCCCTTGGCCAGGAAGGTCGTGGCGAAGATGATCTCCGGCGAGGTGTGGTTGTTGACGCGGAAGTTCTGGAAATAATCGCCGGCGAGCGAGTAGTTGCCCGAGTTGAGCACGCGGTCGGCGGCTTCGACGACCCTGTCCCACATGGCCGGGCCGCGCTGCAGGCCGCCGGCGGTGACCGAGCCGCCGAAGACCTCGGCGTTGAGGTAGAGGCGCGCCAGCAACGCGTCGGCCACGCCCTGATCGACCCGGCCGAAGTTGTTGGCGTCCCACTTGGTCGGCAGGCTGCCCCGGATCTCGTTGACCTCGGTGAGGACGAAGTTGAAGACCTCGGCGCGGGTGTTGTTGCCCGGCGGGTTGTCTTCATCGACCGCCGGGTCCGTCACGATGGGCACGCGGCCGAAGAAGTCGAGCAGGATGTAGTAGTAGTAGGCGCGCAGCAGACGCAGTTCCGCCGAAATGCCGGCCTTGTCGATGTCGGCGCTGGAGGCCTCGACGTTGGCCAGTACGGTGTTGGCCCGCGCCACGCCGGTGAAGGCGTCTACCCAGGCGCCGTTGAAGTCCTGCTCGGCCACCGGGTCGCCGGGGTTCCAGGTGTGCTGGTGCAGCGCGCGCCAGCGCCCGGAGTCGTCCCAGTCGGTGCCGCGCGTGGGCACGAGGGTCTCGTCAGAGGTGTGCTGGCTGATGTTCCAGAAAGACCAGTGGAAAGCCCGGAGCTGGGCGTAGACGGGCGCCAGGCCGGCCAGCACTTCTTCAGGGGTCTGGAAGAAGTTGTCCGGCGTGACCACCCCGAAGGTTTCTTCGTCCAGGTCCGTGCAGCTCTGGAGCGTGAGCGCCACGGGCGCCAGCAACGCCAGGGTTAACACCCCGGTAAGCCAGCTCTTGAGAGAGGTTTTGAACGCTTTCATGGGTTTGCGTAGCGTCTGCGTGAGCGAACTAGCGAGGAGGGGTGGTACGGGTTAGAAGCCGAGGCTCAAGCCCAACGTGAAGGTGCGCGGGCGGGGGTAGTTCATGTAGTCGATACCCAGGCTGGCTACCGGCAGGCCGCTGGCGCCGACGGCCCCGGCGTCGGTGTTGACCTCGGGATCGAAGCCGTCGTAATCGGTCAGCACGAACAGGTTCTGCGCCGAGGCGTAGACACGCGCCCGCCGGATCGTGCCGACGACGCTGCTGAGGGCCTGGACGTTGGTGAACGTGTAGCCGAGCGTCAGATTCTCCAGGCGCACGAACGAGGCGTCCTGCACCCAGCGCGACGAGTACACCGGCGCTTCGGCCACGGGCGTCGGATCGTCGGCGGCTTCCTTGAGGAAGTTGACGTTGGTGTTGACCAGGTTCTTCGAGGTGTACTCGAGGCCCGTGTTGTTGAGCATCTCAACGCCCGAGACGCCCCGGAAGAAGGCGCTCAGATCCCAGTTCTGCCAGGTCAGGTTGGTCGTGATGCCGTAGCTAAGATCCGGCTGCGCGTCGCCGATGACCTCGCGCACGCGGTTGCCCTGCGCGTCGAGCTTGAAAGCCTGCGCGCCCTCATCCAGCCCCTGGCATTCGGTGGCCGTCATGGCGACGTCGCTGCCGCAGAAGCCGAGGAAGACGGCGCCGAAGAACGTCCCGAACGGCTCGCCGGGGGTGATGATCTGGGCGTTGGTGCCCGAGAGGCCCGCGCCGCTGACCCGGCCCGAGAAGATCTGCTGCAGGCCGCCGAGATCCTTCACCTCGTTCGTGTTGGCGTTGAACGTCAGGCCCAGGTCGAGCGTCAGGTCGCCCTGGTCGATCACCACGGCGTTGACGGCGGCCTCGAAACCCTTGTTCTCGACCTGCCCGGCGTTGGCCAGGCGCGTCGAGACGGCCGCCGGCTGCGGCACCGTGAATTCGAGCAGCAGGTCCTGCGTGTCCTTGAAGTAGTACTCCACCGAGCCTTCCACACGGCCCGTCCACAGGCTGAAGTCCAGCCCCACGTTCACCTGCGTGGTCTCTTCCCACTTCAGATTCGGCGTGGCGAAGTTGTTCGGGGCGATACCCACCACCTCCTGCTCGCCGATGACGGCGCGGAAGTTGGGATCGGGCGCCAGCGTCGGCAGCGAGCGCAGGTTGCCGATCTCCTGGCTGCCGTTGACACCCCAGCCCACGCGTAGCTTGAGGTCGTCGATGAACGTGGCCGAGGTCAGCAACGAGGAGATGCGCCAGCCGAGCGTCACCGCCGGGAAAATGCCCCACTTCTCGTCGGCGCCGAAGCGCGAGGAGCCGTCACGGCGCAGCGAGGCCGAAAAGATGTAGGTGCTGTTGTAGTCGTAGTTGATCCGGCCGAAGAACGAGATCAGCTTGCTCTCCTGCCGCAGCGAGAAGGGCTTGATCGAAAAGTCGTTGCCGCCGGCAAGGTTGTTGTAGCCGAAGACGTCGGAGACGAAGTCCCGCGCGGTCGTGCCGAACTGTTCCGTCAGGAAGTTCTGCCAGGAGTAGCCGCCGAGGATGCTCACGTTGTGCGCGTCGTCGAAGATGCGGCTGTAGGTGCCGGTGATCTCGATCAGCTTCGAACTCAGCTCGCGGTTCGCCTGCGAAGCCTGCCCGCCGATGGTGGCCGCCACCGGCAGCGACTTGGGCTGGAACGTCCGCCGGCTGGCCTG
>JBFGTT010000215.1:0-6298 GCA_041565995.1 Rhodothermales bacterium | reverse complement strand
TGGGCTGCTTTACCCCGAAAGCCCAATACCGGAGGGTTTCTCCGTCGTTCAGGTAGGGCTGAAAGGCCGCCTGAATGCGCTCGTCGTTTAGTTTTGCCATGGCAACACGCTCCGTTTTGAGGACACGCTGCGTAACACCGCATCCGCTTGCTGCCTTGACGAAGGAGTGCTCGATGCGGTATTTCGTGTGGGGGTCACTCCGGCAGGTCGTACCGGAAACGAAAGGCAAACTGCTAACTGAAAGCTACGCATGGAATATACTACGTTTTCTGCAAGCACGTACCCTGCACAGGACTAAAAATTTTACGGTTGAACCCGTCAGCCCGGAGTCGAAAGACATCCTGGAAGAAAGCGGCGAGCAAAGAAGAAGCATCGCCCGGCAGCGCACGCCAATCTCGATCCTCCCTCCTCGATCTTCACACCTCCAGACGTCCCCCCCATCCCCCCACCCTTTCCCAGACACAACGAATCAGCCAGCTTTCGCATCATCGCCCCTGCCGCGTGCAGGTAGGCCTGCAGGCGCACCTCGAAGACCATGTTGGTGACGGCGCCCACCGGGTGCGTTCGGTACGCCTCGTTGAGAAAGTTACGCAGCGAGAGGCTCAGGCCGAGGCGGTCACCCCAGAAGCGTTTTTGCCTGGCGTGCGGAGCTACTACCTTCACGATAGCTCAAACGGGTAAGCGGAGCAACCGCCGTTCAGATGCGGCTCACGCAGCCATCTCGCGGGCATGCAGTATCTCCCCCTTCTTCATCAAGCGTACTTCTGCACGCTCCAGGGTCACTACGGCTACGGTCGCACCCTCCCCCGTTACAAACTCCACCTCCAGCGCCAGGCCGTCCTCGTAACAATGCACGACCGCACCGACATCGCCGCGCGTCAAGCCATGCGCCGGCAAGTCATGCAGCAGCACGACGGGATCGAGTTCGCGTATTGATTCCATGGCTCAACCGGGATAGGCGGTTATGAATCTTGGTCTCTCTTTACCATGCTCAATGATCCAGACCGTCAGGACGCTTACGAACGTGCCCTTCGGCGTCTTTAGCGTACCCCTGACGAGGTATTATGTGCCATGAGGTGAGGCTTTCTTTTCTTCGATCTCATTTTCGCGTGCCAGAGCCAGGAGTTCTTTTGCGAGCGATGCTACGTTCTCATCCTGAAAACCGTGTGCTCGAAAAAACCGGGCCTTTGACTTGCCGACCGCATGAGTTTCGGCAAGTAGATAATCGGTTAACTTCTGGGGCGGGATGAACGCATTTTGGCGATTAGGCAGTTTCATCTAGCGGTAGTTGAGATTCGTTTCCCTGGCATCATAACGTTCAGATGCCCGAAGTATACGCACCGTTCAGTCCTCCTGACGCGTGTGCGCGTGGAAGTAGGCCTGCAGGCGCACCTGGAAGACCATGTTGGTGACGGCGCCCGCCGGGTGCGTACGGTAAGCCTCGTTGAGAAAGTTGCGCAGCGAGAGGCTCAGGCCGAGGCGGTCGCCCCAGAAGCGTTTCTGCGCCGAGAGGTCGAGCAGCCAGTAGCCGGGTAGCTGCGCCTGGTAGCGCCCGCCGGAGACCGCCGCCGCCGCTTCGTAGGCCGGCCAGAGCGTCTCGGAGCGATAGGCCAGGCGGGCGTAGAGGCTCAGCCTGTCGAGCGGCGTGAAGCGCGCGGTGTAGCTGAAGCGGTGCCAGGGCTGGTTGCGCCATGCCACGAAGAACACGTCGTCGCCGGCGGGATAGCGCACGTAGGCGTAGTGGAGCCGCTGCTCGAGCGACGGCAAGAGGCGGAACCGCACCTCGGCGCCGGCCTTCGTCGCCTGCCCCGAGACGCCGCCCTGGACGCTCGTGGCGGCGGGCAGGGCGGTGCTGAGCGAGTCGAAGCCGAAGGCGTAGGCGGCCAGCGTCAGGTCGTCGAAGCGGCGGTAGCCGGCAGAGAGCGTCAGGCTGAAGCCGTCCGAGGGCTGGAGGCGCCAGGCCAGGTCGGCGGTGTAGGTGGTGCTGGCGGCAAAGCCCGTCGGCAGCGCCACGTCGAGGCCCCGGACGTCGAAGAAGTTGTAGCCGCGCGTGACCCAGTACCAGAGGCGATTCCGCTCGGCGTAGGGCTGCCGGGCCACCGACCCGGTAAGCGTGACGGCCTGGTCGGGGGCGGGAAAGACGCGCACCGTCGCCAGCGCGCCGTAGCCGAGCTGCCCCTTGGCGCGGCTGACGTAGGCCGTCAGTTCCGGCTGCCAGCGGGGATCGGCCAGGAAGGCGACCCGCCCGTAGGCGCGCGGCAGGATGAGCCGGGGATCGCCCAGCTCGACGCCGGTGAAGCCCTCGATGAGGTCGTAGCTCAGGCCCAGGGCGCCGCGCACGCGGTCGGTGCCGGCGCGGACCTCGTAGTGGCTCCGGAAGGCGTTCTGCCGCCAGTTGAAATCCAGCCCGTCGCGGTTGCTGCGCAGGTCGAGGTCGTGGACGGTATAGCTGAGGCGGTAGCTGAGGCCGGCTGGCTGGCCGGGCCAGAAGTCGCCGCCGAGGCCGACGTGGTAGAGGTAGTGGTCGGTGGGAGCTTCGAGGCCGAGGGGTTCGAAGAAGCGCAGGTCCTGGAAGCGGGTGGCGGCGGCGAAGAGGCGGTGGCGGCCCAGGCGGCCCGTCGCGCCGAGGTCGAGGCCGCCGCCGGCCAGCAGCAGGCGCGGCGCCTTCTCGCCCCGGTAGAGCGTCAGGACGCGCTGCCGGATGCGTTCGTCGGTGGCGTGGTGCTCGTCGGCGACGCCGTGCACGCGGGCGTGCCAGCCCGCGCCGCCGAAGGACGCCGCCCCCTGCGCCGTCGGCCCGATCCGGTCGATGTTGGGCGTGGCAAAATCCGTGTAGCGGTAGGGGCCGGGGTCGCCGACTTCGTTGCGCGCCGAGAACGTGCCGCGCAGGGCCGCGCCGGCGGCGGGCGTGCGGGTGTGCAGGTGGAGCACGCCCGCCTGCGCGAAGACGCCGGAAACCATCGTCGGCGCGTTGACGACTTCCACGTACGCGATCTCCGCCGGCGAGATCGGGAGCAGGTTGATGTTCTGCGCGTCGAGCATGCGCAGGTCCACCGGCTGATGATCGACCAACAGGAGCCACGACGGTTCTTGCAGCGGCGCCAGGGCGTTGGCCGAGACGTCCCACGCGAAGCCCTCGACCGAGACGCCGTACCAGTCGTCGAGGAGGCGGAAGAGGTCGCTGAGGCGAGCCACACCGGCCTGCTCGATGTCGTCGGCGGTGAGGATGCGCGTGCCGGGCGGCGCCTCGGCGGGTTGCGCGTGCGCCGCACCGGCTGCCAGCGCGCCGAGCAGCAGGCATCCCGCCATCCACCCGAGGCGGCGCGTGTACGTCCCCCCGGACGCCGGGCGCGACGACCCGGCGCGCGGCGCCACGGCGAGCGTCTGATCGGATCTTCGCATCATCGCAATAAATCTTTCAACCAGCCGGGCGAGCGCAGGCGGTAGCTCAGCCCTGCCGAGACGTACCACAGGTTGAGCCGCACGAACGTGTAGACCTTCATGTAGCTGCCCGCCACGTAGACGGACACCGGCCCCGCCGGGCGCAGGGCCAGGCGCGCTTGCAGCAGCAGCGCCAGCTCGCTCTCGTTGCGGACGCCGGCAAACGTGACCTCGTCGAAGCTCATCCGGTAGTCGCCGATGCGCCCGCCGCCTTCGAGGCGCAGCCGGTCGGCCACGTCGAGACGCAGCCCCCACCCGGCGTAGAGCAGCACGGCGTCGAAGGCCGGCACGCTCGCCGGCCCGGCCTCGTACCGGTGGAACGCCCCGCCGACTTCGACGAAGCCCAGGTAGAATGGCGTGGCGATGGCGGCTTCGGCCCCGGCGCCCGGCTTCCAGAAGGCGTGCAGAAAGTTGCGGTTGACGTTGCTCATGCCGCCGAGGCGCACCTCGACGGTCTCGAACGGCTCGACGCGCTGCTGCGCCTGCGCCGGCGGCACAGCGGCCGGCAGGAGCATCAGGGCAAGCAAGGCAAGACGAGGCATGGCGGGCATCAGGGAAAAGAGAGACGATAGGCCCGGTCGAGCGACAGCCGCAGGCCGCCTTCGACGAGGCCCACGAACCGGGTCTCGCGCCGACCGGCGAGGTGCCCCGCGTTCGAGACGACGTTGAGGCCGCCGTCGAGGCGAAGCCACCACCACGGCACGCGCTGGAAGGCCAACTCCAGGGCCGGGCGGACGGTCCAGGCCGCCGTGCCGTCGAGGAGGAAGGGGGTGCCGTCGCCCCGGACGGGGAAGGGCCGGCGGATGTCCTGCTCGCCCTGCGCCAGCACGTCGAGGCGGGGCGTCAGGCGCAGGCCCGGCGCCAGGGCGTCGAGGTAGAGGTCGGCGAAGACGGCGGCGTGCAGGTAGTCGTTGAACTGCGTGGCGAGGCCGCGCAGCAGGTAGAGGTACTTGCCTTCGGGCTGCGCCGTGTTGTAGGTGCGCGCCGAGACCACTTCGAGGGTCAGGCCCAGGTCGAACGACGGGGCGGCGTAGACGAGCGAGCCCAGCAGCGTCAGCGAGATCGGCTCGCTGCCCTGGCCCAGCGCGTCGAAGTCGTCCACCATGAACTGCCCGTGGAGGGTGAAGCGGTGGGCCTGCGCCCAGAGCATCCCGCCCACGAAGCCGTTGTTTTCGTCGTTCTTGGGCCGGTTATCGACCAGGAAGACGTAGGCGTGGACGGGGTTGAGGTATTTGAGCGAGATGCCGGCGTTCCGGCCCGAATAGATGGCCGACTCCATCCCGGTGAGGGCCAGGCGGCGAGAGGGCCGCCAGTCGAAACGGTGGGCCGCCAGGAAGCGCCGCTTGTTGCCCACGCGCACCGAGTCGTCGGCGACGCGGCCGGTGAAGCGCCCGTCGTCGGTGACGCTGTCGAGTTCGGCCAGCAGGCCGGTCAGGGAGAGGCGCGGCCCGCCGATGCGCACGACGAGCTGGTCCTGGCTGCGCGGGTTGCTGCTCAGCAGCGCCGCCGCCTCGCCGGGCACGCCCCAGTGGTTGCTCCAGCGGCCCAGGGTGGCCGAGAAGAGGCGGCTGTGGAAACCGGCGTAGGCGTTCTCGCTGCGGGTGAGCAGGCGCAGCGCCGTGTCCAGGCCGTCGGGGTCCTGGTCGTAGTAGGTGTCCTGCCGCCAGGCCAGCGCCGCCGCGAAGGGGCCGGCGTCGACGTAGGCCGCCGGAATCACCGAGTAGAGGAAGGCGTTGAGCGTGTCGCCGAGGGGGCGGACCACGTCGAGCCGGTCGCTGTTGATGAGGCGCCCGCCGCCTTCCACCGAGCCGCCCACCACGAGGCCCCCCTCCTGCCCCGGCGGCGGCTTCAGGGCGCGTTCGAGCAGATCGACCCAGTGCCGCTCGGCCCGGCCCAGGCCGGCCCGGTCGATCTTTTCGAGGGCGGCCAGCACGTCGCCGCGCCGGTAGGGCGGCGCCGTGGGGTGCAGGTCGAGCAGGTGGCCCCGGCGTTGCAGGCGGGTGATGTAGTCGTACGTCCAGTCCTCGACGGGCAGCAGGCGGTTGGGCTGCGCCCACGCCGCGCCGACCAACCCCGGCACGACCATCAGCAAGACCAGGCAGCTTCGACGGATCATGGCGCGGCGGATCGGGGGGAGGACGGGACGGCGCCTGCTCGGCTTGGCGCGTCGATGCGGCGCAAAATAGGTGAGGCCGGCGTCAATATCGAGGTTTGCGCGGTGAAAACTAGATCGCCGCCGGCTGGCTTGTTTCGAAAAAATGGTAGAGACGGGGGTGGATTGGGGATTGCGGATCGTGGATTGAGGATTGAAGACCAGTCAGGGCGTGTGGGAGGATGGCATCGGAGAGCGGGGAGCGGAGGGTGGGGAGCGGAAAGAATACGCACCCTCTCCGCCCTCCGCTTTCCGCGCTCTGAAGGCGCCTGGTGCAACGGAACCCGATTCGCCCGCCGAACATCTAACCGAGGCTCCTCGACACGTCGAACGCACCGCCGGCAACCAGTTCGTCCTCCTGTCGTGTCCCGCAAAGCTGAACTCATAGCGCTGCTGCTGGCGGACACCCTGGCCGTCATCGGCGCCTACCTGCTCTACACCAAAGCGCGGTTCGACTGGCTCTGGTTCGGCGAAACCACGCGCGTAGTGCCCGACCCCACCGCCGCCGCCGTCGTTCTGGCGGTCTTCTGGCTGGTGCTGTTTTTCTTCTTCGGGATGTACCGCGAGCGCTACGCCGCCAGCCGCTTCGACGAGCTGGTGTCGCTCTTCAAGGTGGTCGTCGCCGGCATCCTGGTGCTCTTCTTCGTGCTCTTCATCGAACAACTCGACCCTGGCTCGGCGCGCTCGACGATCCTGTTCTACTGG
>JBFGTT010000214.1:0-6315 GCA_041565995.1 Rhodothermales bacterium | reverse complement strand
GCCGGGAGGTGGCGCGCCTGGTGGACGGCGTGCTCCCCGCCGGGCGTCACACCGCCGCCTGGCAGTCTGGGGGCGTCGCCGGCGGCGTCTACCTGCTGCGGATGCAGGCCGGCGCTTTCGTGGCGATGCAATCGGTGGCGGTGGTGAAGTAACGGACGGGCGATCCCGCGCACTAACGGGCGCGTCGCAACGAGCCACGACGCATGCCGTCATCCATCCATCATAGCACACGCAAGAACATGGAGAAAGCCACTTTTGGAGCAGGCTGCTTCTGGGGCGTCGAGGCCGCCTTTCGGCAGGTTCAGGGCGTCCTTTCGACCTCCGTCGGCTACAGCGGCGGAACGACGGTCAACCCCACCTACCGCGACGTGTGCACGGGCCGCACCGGCCACGCCGAAGTGGTGGAGGTGATCTACGACCCCGAAAAGGTTACGTACGAGGACCTGCTGGAGGTCTTCTGGGGCAACCACAACCCGACGACGCCGAACCGGCAGGGACCGGACGTGGGCACGCAGTATCGATCCGCCATCTTTTTCCACACGCCGGCGCAGGAGGCGGCGGCGCGCGCCTCGAAAGCACGCCTCGAACAAAGCGGTCGCTTCCGGCGGCCCATCGTGACCGAGATCACGCCCGCCTCGCCGTACTACCGCGCCGAGGAGTACCACCAGCAGTACCTGGAGAAGCGCGGGCTGGCGCATTGCCACATCTGAGGGGTGGGCGTATGTGTGGGGGTATGGGAGTGTGGGAGGAACAAGCAGTGGAACCGTCGCGCTTGCTTCCATGCGTCGCCTCGAAGGGCGGAGCACGAAAATAAAACCCGCCCTCCGCTCTCCGCCTTTCGTATGCAGCGCGCTCCCCATCACCTATCCGGGCGTTGTGCCATGCGTCGCGTGTCTCTGATGTTCGTGGTGTTTTTCGTGACGGCGGGGGCGGCGGCGCAACAGCCGGCCATGCGAGAGGCCGACCGCATCCGTCTCGCCGAGACGTTCCGACTGGCCGACGCCGTGCAGAACGACGTGTGGGCGGGGTGGGACCAGGCGCCCTTCGCGGTGCTGCTCGTCGCGCCCGAGCACGAGTTCTTGATCCGCCACGCGCACCCGCCGGAGGACTTTGCCCAGGCTGCCTACGACTCGCTGCTCCGGGGCGACGTGTACGTCCGCCCGCGCGTCTTCCAGGCCGACTTGCTGGCGACGTTTCCGCTGGGCGGCGTGCCGACGGTCGTGGTGGGGTTGCCGGAGCACACCGGCACGTCGTCTACCGCGTGGGTGCTCACGCTGATGCACGAGCATTTCCACCAGTTGCAGTACGCCCGGCCCGGCTACTACGAGGCCGTCGCCGCACTCGACCTGTCCGGGGGCGACGAGACGGGGATGTGGATGCTGAACTTCCCGTTTCCGTACGAGGCCCCGGCGGTGGCGCAGCAGGCTGCGGCATTGAGCCGCGCCGCGCTGGCGGCGCTTCGTTCGACCGACGCCGCCGCTTTCGCCGATAAGCTCGATGCCTACGTGCAGGCGCGGCGGCACCTTCAAGCGCTGCTTTCCGCTGACGCGTACCGGTATCTCTCGTTTCAACTGTGGCAGGAGGGCGTGGCGCGCTACACGGAGTACCGGGTGGCGCAGGCGGCTGCGGCCCGCTACGAACCCACCGAAGCCTTCCGCGCGCTGGACGATTTCACGCCGTTCGAAGCCGTGGCGCCGGCTCGCTACGACGCGATGGTCGAGGAGCTTACCGGCCTGTCGTTGCCGGAGATGCGGCGCGTTGCCTTCTACCCGCTGGGCGCGGCGGAGGCGCTGCTGCTGGATCGGGCCAGGCCCGACTGGCGCCGCCGCTACTTCGCCGAGCCGTTCTACCTGGATCGGTATTTTCAGGAGCGGTAGGCTTTCGTGGGTTTGGGAGGTTGGGGGTGTGGGGGGATGGGAGAGGGAGGATCGAGCGTGCTGCCGGCCTGTCTGCGATGCTCTTTTATCGAAATACCCCCGTCCGACGCGAAGCAAGACCCTTGATCCGGATGCCGTCTTTTTGCCCTGCCTCGCCGTAACCTTTCGCCGTGCGCCTCCGTCGAGAGACGCCGGGACGTACCCCTCCACCCAACGCGAGAAAGACGATGAGACGACCGCTCCGACGCTTTGCCACGGCCTTCCTGACGTTCCTGCTCGTCGCCGCGCTGGCGACGCCCACCGGCAGTACGGCGCAGCAGGCCGGCGCGCCCATCGTCATCGGCGAACGAGTGACGTTGCACTCGGACGTGCTCGGCGAGGACCGGGCCTTGCTCGTCTATCGCCCCGACGGCTACGAGCAGTCCGAGACGCGCTACCCGGTGCTCTACCTGCTCGACGGCGACGCCCACTTCCACCATACCACCGGCCTCATCGACTTCCTCGCCCGCAACGGGCGCATGCCGCAGATGCTGGTGGTGGCCCTGCCCAACACCGCGCGCACGCGCGACCTGACGCCCGCCCTCGGCACGCCCGACGAGCGCTTCCCCACCGCCGGCGGCGCCGACGCTTTCCTGGCATTCCTGACCGACGAGTTGATGCCTTACGTCGAGGCGCACTTTCGCACGCAACCCTACCGGGTGCTCGTGGGGCATTCTTTCGGCGGTCTCTTCGCCGTGCACGCGCTGCTGACGCGGCCCGACGCCTTCGACGCCTACGTCGCCATCAGTCCGAGCCTTTGGTGGGACGAGCAGGCGCCGCTGAAGCGCGCCGAGGCCTTCTTCGACGCCCACCCGGACGTGCAGCGCTTCCTCTACCTGAGCCTGGGCAACGAGGGCGGCAACATGCTCACCGCCGCGCAGGGGTTCATCGAGATCCTGGAGCAAAAGGCCCCCGCCGGCCTCGCCTGGCGCTTCGCCATGATGGAGCAGGAGGATCACGGCTCCATCCCCCACCGCACCACGTACGACGCCCTGGAAATGCTCTACGCCGACTGGCAACTGCCCCAGCAGATCGCCCGCACCGGCACCCTCGACGACTTCGACCGCCACTTCGCCGCGCTTTCGCAGCGGTTCGGCTACGAGATCATCACGCCCGAAAACGACGTCAACCAGTTGGGCTACCGGTTGCTGGGCGAGAAAAAGATCGACGAGGCCATCGCCGTCTTCCGGCGCAACGTCGAGGTCTACCCCGCCTCGGCCAACGTCTACGACAGCCTGGGCGACGGCCTAGACGCCGCCGGGCACCTGGAAGAGGCCCGCGAGCACTACGCCCTCGCCTGCGAGAAGGGCCAGGCTGCGAACCACCCCGGCACGCCCACCTACTGCGGCAACCTGGCCCGCGTCAGCAAAAAGATCAGCGGGATGTGAGGGACGTGGGGACGTGGGGACGTGTTGAAGGAGGCGCTTCGTTGAATCGTCCTCTCGTAAAAACGTCCTCACATCTCGTAGGTGGTCACGAAGGCTTCGGCGGCGAAGAACTCGGGGAGGCCGAGCTTGTTGAGTGCCTCGGCGGTGCCGGTGTTGCGGTCGCGGGCGCGTTGCCAGAACTCGCGTTCGTCGTAGGCGCCGGGGAACATGGCGCGGTCTTTCTGGCTCTCGTGCTTGAAGATGGCCTCGATCTTGCGGGCCAGGTCGGCCTTTGAGAGCGGGATGAAGACGTCGGCTTTGTGGATCTCCCACTCCTGCCAGGCCCCCCGGTAGAGCCAGATTCGGGGCTTTGGCGTCGGCTGGCCGGCTTCGCCGTTGGCGGCGGCGTGGTAGCGGCGTATGGCCCGTTCGATGGCCACGTAGCACATCCGGTGCGTGCCGTGCGGGTCCGAGAGGTCGCCGGCCACGAAGACGTGGTGCGGCTGGATTTCCTGCAGGAGGTCGAGCACGATCTGCACGTCGGCCTCGCCGATGGGGTCTTTTTTGACGCGGCCCGTCTTGTAGAAAGGCAGGTCGAGGAAGCGGGCGTGGCGGTCTGAGAGGCCCAGCACCTCGATGCCGGCGACGGCCTCGGCGTAGCGGATGCCGGCCTTGAGCCGTTGCACTTCTTCGAGGTCCACCTGGCCCGGCTTTTTCTCGGCCAGGAAGCCCAGCAGGCGCGTTTTCTGGCGGCGGAAGGCTTCGAGGGCTTCGTGGCTGAGGCCGACGGCGTCGTAGCTCATTTCGACGAAGCCCAGGTAGCGGCGCACGTCGGCGTCGAAGACGGCCACCGAGCCGTTGGTCATGTAGGCCACCGTGAGGTCGTTGCCGTTGGCGACGAGCTTGTCGAGCATGCCGCCCATCGAGATCACGTCGTCGTCCGGGTGGGGGCTGAAGAGGATGATGCGTTCGCCGCGCGGCAGCCCGTCGCGGTAGACGATGCGCCGGCGCAGGTCTTCGAAGACGCGCAGGCACAGCTCGTCGATGTTGGCATAGGCATGGACGAGGCCGTGGAGGTGGTGGCGGTGGAAGTCGGCGGCTTCGAGGCGCAGGATGGCCTTGTCGAGTTGTTCCGAGAGCCAGATGACGGCGCGTTTGGCCATCTCGTCGTCCCAGACGACGTCCCGGACCAGCCAGGGGGTTTTCTCGCGCGTGAGTTCGCTGGCGGCGGCGCGATCCACGTAGAACGTCGCGTTGGGATGGCGTTGCAGGAAGGTGGCCGTGACCTCCTTGTTGGGTTCCACCTCTACGGCGCGGCGCAGGATGGGCGCTTTGTGTTCGCCCGTCGCCATCAAGATGATTTCGCGGGCCTCCAGGATGGTTCCGACGCCCATCGTGATGGCCTGGCGGGGCACGTTTTCCTCGCCGAAGAAGTCCGAGGCGGCGTCTTTGCGGGTGATTTCGTCGAGGACGATGGCGCGGGTGCGCGTCTGAGGCCCGGACCCCGGCTCGTTGAAGCCGATGTGGCCGCTGCGCCCGATGCCCAGCAGGATCAGGTCGAGGCCGCCGGCTTTTTCGAGGGTGTGCTCGTAGGCCTGGCAGAAGGCATCGACCTGGTCGGGCGGCAGATCCCCTCGCGGGATGTGTATATTTTCTTTCTGGATGTTGACGTGATCGAAAAAATTCTCGTGCATGAACCGGTGGTAGCTCTGCAAGTCCTCCGGCGCCATCGGGTAATACTCGTCGATGTTGAAACTGACGACGTGCGCGAGGTCCAGCCCTTCCTCGCGGTGCATGCGGATGAGGTGTTGATAGACGCCGATGGGCGTCGAGCCGGTGGGCAGGCCCAGCACCAGGGCGTCGCCGTCGGCCCTTTTCGCGGCGATCAGCGCGGCGACGTGGCGGGCTACGTGCAGGGCCATCTGCGCCGGCTCGTCGAAGAGCAGCACCGGCACGCGTTCGAGCTGGGTGCCTTCGACGGGGGCGGCGGGCAAGGCGGCAGTTTTATTTCGGGATTGGGTGAGCGAAGCCATCGGGAGGCGAGGGATCGGGTGGGTGAACGTGCGCCGGCGCCGACCGGCTGGAGCCGGCTGGTACGCCGGAGCGCTGGAATCGTGCCGTGCCTGTTCGGCGCAGCATCAGCGCACGACGAGGAAGGACCGCACGCGTTGCGCGGCGCCTGCGCGGAGCGCCAGCCAGTACGCCCCGGATGGCCAGGCGGCGGCGTCGAGGCGCACGCGGTAGCGCCCTGGCGCCTGGTGCCCGCGCGCCAGCACCGCCACGGACCGGCCCAGCACGTCGTAGACCACCAGCGCCACGTCGCCGCTGCGGTCGATCTCGAACGTCACGGTCGCCTCGTCGCGTACGGGGTCGGGGTAGACGGCGTCGAGGCGGAAGGCCGGCGGCGGCGCATCGTCGACGGCCACGGGCGCCTGCGCGGTGGAGACGGCGGCGGTGGCCGGCGAGACCATGCCCAGCCGGCTCAGCGCCGCCACGCGGTAATAGAGCGGATCGGCGGGCGGCGCGTCGAAAGCCTGCGTAAAGCTGGCCTGGCGGCGGTCCACGACGGCCAGCAGGTCTTCGGCGCGGGCCGGATCGGGCGGCGTGCCCGCGCGGCGGAAGACCGCATAGCCCCGCACCGGGTCGGCGGGTGTGCCGTCGGCGGGCGTCCACGTCAGCGTGATGGAGAAGCCGCCCGTTTCCGGTTCGCCGCGTTGGGCGGCGAAGTCGGCGGGGGTGGTGGGCGGCGCGGCCTCGAAGCGGTGCGTCATGGGCGCCGGCAGCGCCGGGTGCGGGTAGCGCGCGGCGATGCGAGAGGCGGCCTGGAGCAGGTGCTCGAAGCGGAAGAAGACCTGCCCTGCCGCCCCGGCGGCCCGCGCCGTGTCGATCTCCACGTCGATCTCGGCCTGCACCTCGGCTTTGTAGGCGGCGATGCCGGTGAAGATGGGGCGTCCTGCTGCTTCGCGCACCCATTCGCGGGCCAGCACGTCGAAGCGCGGCGGGTCGGGGATGTTCCAGTAGATCTGCGGGGC
>JBFGTT010000213.1:0-6324 GCA_041565995.1 Rhodothermales bacterium | reverse complement strand
GCGCCACGCCCAGGTAGCCGGCCCAGCGCGCCCCCTCAAGATCGCGCCGCCCGACGGCCTGCCCCACGCGCACCGACGTGGCGATGCCCACGCCCAGCGGCACCATGAACGTGAAGGCCGCGCACTGGATGGCCACCTGGTGCGCCGCCAGCGGCATCGCCCCCAGCGTCCCGATCATGAACGCCGTGACCATGAACAGCCCCGCCTCGATGCCGTACGAGACGCCGATGGGCCAGCCGATGCGGAACAACTCGCGGAAGTAGACCGGGTCGGGACGCCGCAGCCGCGCAAAGACCCGGAACTGCCGGAAACGCGGCACCGCCTGCACGTAGCCGGCCAGCGCCAGCAGCAGGAACCAGTAGACGATGGTGCTGGCCCACCCCGTGCCCACGAGCCCAAGGGCCGGAAAGCCCAACTTGCCGAACATCAGCACGTAGTTGGCCCCCACGTTGAGCAGCACGCCGACGAAGACGATGCAGGTGACGGGCCAGGGGCGCGAGACGGCCTCGACGAAGCTGCGCAGGGCCACGAACCACAGGAACGGCAGGAAGCCCCAGACGATGGCCCGAAGGTACGCCTGCGCCATCACCACCGTCGCCTCGTCCTGCCCGATCAGCCGCCAGAACGGCGCGACGTTGGTAAGGATCAGGAAAGCGGGCACCGCCAGCGCCAGGCCCAGCCACAACCCCTGCCGCACGCTCCGCCCGATGGGGTCGTGCCGGCCCGCCCCGAACGCCTGCGAAACCATCGGCCCGACGGCCACCACCACGCCCATGCACACGATGAGCGTGAAGAAAAACGTGGCGTTGCCGAGGGCCACGCCGGCCAGCTCGGCGCTGCCGAGGCGCCCGACCATCACCGTGTCGACGAAGCCGAGCGATATCTGCCCGAGTTGTGCCACCACCACCGGCCCGGCCAGCAGCACGAGTTCTTTGACTTCGCTGCGGATGATGTGTTTGCGCGCGGACACCGGCGTCGTCTCTGGTCTGGCAACGGGAAGAAACGGGAGTATACGGCGCATCCGAAAATGCGTTCAGGGGGATACGGCGCAAACGGCCTGCCCGTCGTCGATCTTACGCTCCCGTTTCATTCGCGTGGATTATTGTCTTGTGAACGGATCGACAGGGGCGTATTTTCCGGGTTCTGCTGCCCCCGGCCCCTCGCAGCCGCCCTTCCATCCGTAACGCAACGGAGTGCCGATCATGAACTTCTTGCTCGTTCTCCTGCTGGCCGCCTTCCAACAAGTCGCCTCGCCGCCCCAGCGCGTCGCCGTCGAGCCGGCCGAGGTGACGCTCCAGGTGGACGCCGCGCAGCAACTGACGGCCCTGGCGTACGACGCCGACGGCAACCGGCTCGAAAACGTCGTCGCGCGCTGGTTCTCGCCGGATCCGACGATCCTGAGCATCGACACTACCGGCAGGGCGACGGCGCACCGGCCCGGCGAGGTGCGCATCGCGGCGGTGGTGCTGGGCGTGCCGGGCTTCGCCACGGTGCGCGTGCCGCAACTGCCACCGGCGAGCGTCGCGGCGCGGCTGCCCGTCGAGGCCGTCCCGGCGGGCACCGGCGTGGCGCTCGACGTGACGGTGCGCACGCGCCTGGACGACGTGTTGCCCAACGCCCTCGTCGCCTTCGAGAGCAGCCATCCTGCCGTGGCGACCGTCGACGCCGAGGGCCGCGTCTTCGGCCGGCAGCCGGGCACGGCTACCATCACGGCCACGGCGGGCCAGGCCCGGACGACGCTGGACGTGCGCGTGGCGGCGAACCCGGCGGCCAGCTACGAGATCGCCCAGAGCCTCAGCACCGTCCGCACCGGCGACGTGGTGCGCTTCAGCGTGACGGCCCGGACCGCGGAGGGCCGCGAAGTGTCCGGCATCCGGCCTTCGTGGACGCTCAACCGGCCCGGCGCGCAGATCGACACCGACGGCGCCGAGGGCGTCTTCGTAGCCGAGGAGCCGGGCACCTACAGCGTCACGGCGCTCATCGGCCCGGAGATCACCCGCACCCTGACGCTCCACGTGGCGCCGCGCCGGCACAACACGCAGGTCGTCAAGGTGGGGCGCGGCCCCATCGGGCACCACCGTTCGGGCGACACGTGGGTCTTCGAGGGCGTCGACGGGCACGACTACGCCTACATCGGCACGTTTTATTACGACTGGATGAAAGCGTGGGACGTGACGGATCCCGAACACCCCGTCCTCACCGATTCCGTCCAGGTGGACGCCCGGCGCATCAACGACGTCAAGATCCACCCGAACAACCGCCTCGCCGTCATCACGCGCGAGGGCGCCTCCAGCCGGCGCAACGGCATCGTCCTGCTGGACCTGAGCACGCCGGCCCACCCGACCATCCTCTCCGAGTACACCGACACCGTCACCGGCGGCGTGCACAACGTCTGGATCCGGGGCGACGAAGACCTGATCTACGCCTGCCACAACGGCACCGCCGAACTGCACATCATCGACATCAAGGATCCGAAAAACCCGAAAGAGGTGGGGCGATGGGGCCTCGACAAGACCAACAAGGGCCTCCACGACGTGATCGTGCAGGACGGCTACGCCTACCTCTCCTACTGGGACGACGGCGTCATCACGCTCGACGTGGGCGCCGGCACGCACGGCGGCACCCCCACCCGGCCCGCCTTCGTCAGCCAGTTCAAGTATCCCATCGGCAACACGCACGTGGCCTGGCGGCACGGCCGCTACCTCTTCGTCGGCGACGAAATCTACCCCGACAACTGGAACCCCGACACGCCCGCCCCCATCGAAGCCAGCGGCTACATCCACGTCATCGACATGCACGACATCGAGCATCCGGTGGAGGTGGCGCGCTACGAGGTGCCCGAAGCCGGCGCGCACAACGTCTGGGCCGAGGGCGACAAGCTCTACGTGGGCTACTACCAGGGCGGCCTGCGCGTCGTCGATATTTCGGGCGAACTCCGGGGCGATCTCTACCGGCAGGGCCGCGAACTGGGCGCGCTGAAGACCACCGACCACCAGACCGTCGTGCCCAACTGGCCGATGACCTGGGGCGCGCAGCTTTTCAAGGGCCACGTCTTCTCCTCGGACATGAATTCGGGCCTGTGGATCACCCGGCTGGTGGAGCAGGCGCTGGTTCCGTAAAACGGGAAACATACGAGTGCCCGCCCCAGCGCTGCGGCGGGCGCCCTTACGTTTGACACACCCCCAACCCCTTCGCCCTTAGAACGATGCGCCGCACCCCGCTGCCCCTTGTGCTCCTGCTGCTCGTGGCGCTGGCCGCCTGCAGCGGCAACCACGCCGCCGACATGGACGACGCCGAACTCGTCGAAAAAGCCCGCGCCATCCACGAGCGCGTGCTGACCATCGACACGCACGCCGACATCCCCTTCGACTTCGCCACGCCGGAGGTCGATCCGGGCGTGCGCGGCGACCGGCAGGTGGACCTGCCCAAGATGCGCGAGGGCGGCCTCGACGCCGCCTTCTTCATCGTCTACGTGGGCCAGACCGAGCGCACGCCGGCGCTTTACGAAAAGGCCCAGGCCGACGCTATGACCAAGTTCGACGCCATTCACCGCATGGCCGAGCAGATGTATCCGGACGAGATCGCGCTGGCCTACACCGCCGACGACGTCGAACGCATCCACGCCGAGGGCAAGCTGGTGGCGCTCATCGGCATCGAGAACGGCTTCGTCGTCGGCAAGGACCTGGCGCTGCTCAAGAAATATCACGACCTCGGCGCGCGCTACATCACGCTGGCCCACGGCGGCCACAACGACATCGCCGACTCGGCCACGCCCCGCGAAAACCTGGACGACGGCCAGAGCGAGCACGACGGCATCAGCCCCTTCGGCGAGCAGGTCATCGCCGAAATGAACCGCCTGGGCATCATGGTCGACGTCTCGCACATCTCGAAGGCCGCCATGATGGACGCCGTGCGCCTCTCGAAAGCCCCCGTCCTCGCCTCGCATTCGAGCACGCGCGCCCTCTGCGACCACCCGCGCAACCTGGACGACGAGCAACTGCGGGCGCTCAAGGAAAACGGCGGCGTCCTCCAGACCGTCGCCTTCCGCAGCTACGTCAAGGAAGATCCTCCCGAAAAAATAGCCGCCCGCGACTCGATCCGCGCCGCGATGGGCATCACGGATCGCCAGGCCTTTAGCACCCTCTCCGACTCGGCCAGAGCGGCCTACCGGGCCGAGGTGGCCAGGCTCAACGAACGCTGGCCCTCGGCCACCGTGCAAGACTTCGTCGATCACATCGACTACGCCGTCCGGCTCATCGGCATCGACCACGTCGGCATCAGCTCCGACTTCGACGGCGGCGGCGGCCTCGAGGGCTGGAACGACGCCAGCGAAACCTTCAACGTGACGCTCGAACTGGTCCGGCGCGGCTACTCGGAAGACGACATCGCCAGGCTCTGGGGCGGCAACCTGCTGCGCGTCCTCCGCCAAAACGAACGCCTCGCACAGGAATTGCAGGCTGCTTCGTAGGGAGAATGGGAAATGGGAAATCGAAAATGGGAAATGGTGGGGAATGGCGCTCCGCCTGACCATTTAGAAACTATCTCAAAAGGGATTTGTCATCCCGAGCGAAGCCAAGGGATCTCGCCCTATCGGCCTTGCGGGGCCTCATCGGCGAGATGTACGGCGTCAGTCGGCTGCGCCTCGTGTCTCCACTCACTGCGTTCGGTCGGAATGACAGGATGGGGTCTTGAGATAGTTTCTTACTACGTCAGTCGGCTACGGCTCGTGTCCCAATAACCAATTCCCATTTTCCAATAACCCATACACCACTATGCCCGTTTCTCGTCGCCATTTTCTGAAGACCTCCGGCGCGGTGGCGCTCGGCTTTGCCGGGCTGCGCACGCTCCTGGGCTGCACCCCCGAGGCGCCGCTGCCGCCCACCCGGCAAGGCTTCGGGCCGCTGCTGCCGGATCCGGACAAGATCCTGGACCTGCCCGAAGGCTTCGCCTACCGGATCATCTCGCGCGCCGGCGAGGCGATGCGCGACGGCTTCGTGGTGCCCGGCCTGCCCGACGGCATGGCGACGTTCCCCGGCCCCGACGGCACCACGCTGCTGGTGCGCAACCACGAGGTAAACGCCGACGCCACCGCCAGCCTCGGACCCTTCGGCGCCGACAACCGGCTCTTGGCGCGGCTCGGCGCCGAGGCCCTCTACGACGCCGGCAAGAACGGGCAGCCGTGCCTGGGCGGCACCACCACGCTCGTCTACGACACGCGCGCGCAACGCCTCGTGGGCCAGCACCTGAGCCTGGCCGGCACGCTGCGCAACTGCGCCGGCGGCCCGACGCCCTGGAACACCTGGATCACCTGCGAAGAGACCGTCCAGCGCGCCGACGACCGGTGCGAACGCGACCACGGCTATGCCTTCGAGGTGCCCGCCTCCGCCGCGCCGGGCCTGGCCGCGCCCGTGCCGCTGCGGGCCATGGGCCGCTTCAACCACGAGGCCGTCGCCGTGGACCCGGCTTCGGGCATCGTCTACGAGACCGAAGACGCCGGCGACGGGCTGCTCTACCGCTTCCTCCCCGCCGTGCCGGGCCGCCTGGCCGAGGGGGGCCGCCTGCAAGCCCTGGCCGTGCGTGACCAGCCGGGCCTCGACACGCGCAACTGGGACGCACCCACCGTGGCGCCCGGCACGGCGCTCGCCGTCGGCTGGATCGACCTCGACGAGGTGGAGGCGCCAGAGAACGACCTGCGGCTGCGGGGCTTCGACCGGGGCGCGGCGCGCTTTGCGCGGGGCGAGGGCATGTGGTACGGCAACGACGCCGTCTATTTTGCCTGCACCAACGGCGGGCGCAACCGCAAAGGACAGATCTGGCGCTACGTGCCCGGCCCGGCGGAGGGCACGCCGCAGGAAGCCGCCGCGCCGGGCCGCCTCGAACTCTTCATCGAACCCAACGACGGCGCCCTCGTCGACAACGCCGACAACCTGACCGTGGCGCCCTGGGGCGACCTCGTCCTCTGCGAAGACGGCTCCGGCGAGCAGTTCCTGGTGGGCGTCACGCCGCAAGGCACGATCTACCCCTTCGCCCGCAACGCCGTCAGCAACTCCGAGTTCGCCGGCGCTACGTTCTCGCCCGACGGCACGACGCTCTTCGTCAACATCCAGGGCAACGGCCTCACGCTGGCCGTGACGGGGCCGTGGAAGGGGTAAGGGCGCCGGTGCTCAGGACGTCCTAACGAAACTCCACTGGTTCGGTATGCTCGGAAGCCTTCCAACGACGATGGACGACCGACGAAAGACGACCGAGGAGGGGCCATAGAGATCGTCCGTCGTCCACCGTCGGTCGTCGTGTTAGCCTTTCGCTGGCAGGTCACAACCTGGG
>JBFGTT010000212.1:0-6343 GCA_041565995.1 Rhodothermales bacterium | reverse complement strand
GTGCCCGGCAGCGAGGCGCCCTGCAAAGACGGGCCGCCCTCCCATTGCAAGGCGATCTCTTGCAGGAATGGCAGCGCCGTCGCGCCGTAGACCTGCCGCTGGAAGAGATGCGTCCCCGCCGAGTCGCGCGCGGCCCAGGCGACGCTGTTCTCGAAGCCGTGCAGCTGAAGCCACTGCCGGAGCGCCCGGTCTGCCTCGTAGAACGATCCCACCGCGACCCCGGCGCCGGAGAGGGCTTCGGGCGCCGGCGGCGGCACGGCCAGCCACGCGAAGAGCCGCTCGATGGCCAGCGTGTGCCAGGGAAGCCACGGTTCGGGGTGCAGCTCGAGCAGGACGAATTCCTGCTGAAGCCGTTTTTCATGGCTCTGCAGGGCGGCGTTGAGGCCGTCGGCGTAGGCGCGGAGGAGGTCCTGTTCCGGATCGCTCAGCCGTTCGAAGGCGGCCTGCGCCCGGGCGGCCATGCCGAGGCGGCGCGTCAGGCGGTCTACGTCCAGCGCCGGCTCCCCGAACCACTCGCCCAGCCGCCCGGCTGCCGCCTGCCGCCACAGCGCCACCGACCACGCACGGCGCCGTCCGTGCGCGTAGCCCAGCGCCGTCATCGCGTCGCGTTCGGTCTTCGCCCGGATGTACACGTCGCCCTGCGTGCCCCACCGTATCGTCGCCTGCGCCGCCAGCCCGGCTATCGTGACCTGCTCCGGCGGCCCCTTGTCGACGCCGTAGGCGAGGTACCACAGCAGGCCGCCCCCGGCCAGCAGGGTCAGGCCGACGGCCAGCACGAGGGTCAGGATGCGCAGCAGCGTGGACACGGCAAGGAGTGGTCAGCGTTCAGCTTGCAGCGGTCAGCTTGCAGCCGGGCGCCGTTCGAGTTGGCGGCGGCAAGCCGGGCGCCCTTACATTTTCCGCCGCCCGAGCCATTCGGTGAAGGCGTCGAGGGGCTTTGCGTTGAGGCATTGCGCCGCCGTCAGCCAGCCCTTGCGCGCTACCGCCACCCCCCAGCGCACGTAGGCCAGTTGATCCAGGGCGTGGGCGTCCGGGTTGATCGAGATCAGCACGCCCTGGCCGGTAGCCTTGCGGATCCAGCGCCAGTCCAGGTCGAGCCGGTACGGGTGGGCGTTGAGTTCGAGGGCGACGCCGTGCTCGGCGCAGGCCGCGATGACGGCTTCGTGGTCGAGCGGGTAGCCCTCGCGGGCCAGCAGCAGCCGCCCCGTGGGATGGCCCAGGATGGCGGTGTAGGGGTTCGCGACGGCGCGGAGGACGCGCTCGGTGGCCTGTGCCCGGCTCATGTTGAAGCGCGTGTGGATGCTGGCGACGACGAAGTCGAACGAGGCCAGGACGTCGTCCGGGTAGTCGAGCGCGCCGTCGGCCAGGATGTCGCTTTCGATGCCGCTGAAGATACGAAACGGAGGGCTGCCGTCGTCGGCAAAGGCGCGGTTGAGGCGTTGGATCTCCTGCTGCTGCTGCCGCACGCGCTCGACGGAGAGGCCGCCGGCCACCTGGAGCGAGCGGCTGTGGTCGCAGATGCCGAAGTAAGCCAGACCCATGCTGCGGGCGCACTCGGCCATCTGGCGCAGCGAGTGCGCGCCGTCGCTGTAGGTCGAATGGTTGTGGAGCGAGCCGCGCAGGTCGGCCAAGGTGAGCAGGGCTGGCAGCGTACCCTCGGCGGCGGCTTCGAGTTCGCCGTCGCCCTCGCGTAGCTCCGGTTCGATGAACGGCAGGCCGGCGCTTTCGTAGACCTGCGCCTCGTCGGCGTAATCCGCCGGGGCGCCGTAGGCGGCTTCGAAGGCGGCCCGGTGGGCGTCAGAGCCGGTGCGCCGCCACAGGGCGGTGCCGAAGCGTGCCGGTGTGGCGAGGAAGAGGCGCAGCGGCAGCCCGTCGGGCAGCGCGCCGTCGAGCCGGTCTGCCGCGCCGTCGGCCAGGTCGAGGGCGCCCTGGAGCGCCGTCCGGGCGGCCTGGAGGTCTTCGGCGGCCACCACCAGGTCGACCTCGCCGAGGGTTTCGAGCTTGCGGCGGAGGTCGCCGGCGGCCTCGGCGCGGGCCACGGCGGGCAGCGCGCGGATCGTCTCGAGCAGTGGTTCCGCGCGCAGGAAGGCGTCGGCGTAGCGGCGGCGCCGCTGGTAGGCGCGCAGCAGCCGCACGTTCGCCAGCACGTTCTCCTGCGACTTCTCCCCGAAGCCGTCGAGGCCGGCGAGGCGGCCCACGGCGGCGGCCTCTTCGAGTTCGTCGAGCGTGGTGACGCCGAGTTCCTTCCAGAGCCGTCGCACCTTTTTGGCGCCGAGGCCCTTCACGCGCAGCGCGTCGAGCAGGCCCGGCGGCACCGCCGAGAGCAATTCGTCGAGCAGGTCGAAGGTGCCGCTTTCGAGCAGGTCGCGGATCTGCCCGGCCAGCCCCCCGCCGATGCCGGGCACGTCGGTCAGGGTACCCTCGGCCAGCAGGTCGGCGACGGGCGTTTCGAGGCGTTCGAGGGTGCGGGCCGCCCGGTCGAAGGCCCGCCCCCGAAACGGGTTGCCCCCGGTCAACTCGATCAACGAGGCGGTTTGCTTGAGGTAGCCGGCTACTTGCTTGTTGGTCATACCGGAGGCTGGGTTCTTTCGACGGTGCCCTGGCACGGAAGATAACGCCGCAGGGCGGCCGCCGTTCTTCCCGGCGGGATCCAATGTTTGGGGCTTCGGTACCACAACGAAACCGGCGCGCGCGCAACCCGTCTACCTGGTACCGACGCCTGCCGGCGCGCGCCACCGGTTCCTCGGAGGCTGCGGCAGAGCACGTGTTCAGCCAGGAAAACCGACCGATGGTATGCGGCAGAAGAAGCTCATCACCGGGGGCGTCGTCCTCCTGATCGCCGGGGTGCTGCTGGGCCTCAAGATCGGCTCCGTCGTCGCCGGCGACGATCCCTACGAGGCCCTCAAGAAGCTCGAAAACGCCTTTCTGGTCATCAATGAGCGCTACGTCGAGGAGGTGGATTCGGCAGAACTGGCCGAGAGCGCCCTCCGCGGCATGCTCCGCGAACTCGACCCGCACTCGGTCTACATCGACGCCGAGCGCATGCGCCGGGTGGAGGAGGACTTCAGCGGCGCCTTCGAGGGCATCGGCATCTCCTACGAGTTCATCAGCGGCCCCCGGGGCGAGGACACGCTGACGGTGCTGAGCGTCATCTCCGGCGGCCCCAGCGAAGAGGCGGGGCTGATGTCGGGCGACCGCATCATCGCCGTCGAGGGCGCCAGCGCCATCGGCTTCGAGCACGAAGACGTGCAGCGCACGCTCAAAGGCCCGCGCGGCACCCGCGTCAGTATCACCGTCGTGCGCCCCGGCTATCGAGGCACGCTCGACTTTACCATCACGCGCGACCGCATCCCGCTCTACTCGGTCGATGCCGCCTACATGGTCGATGACCTTACGGGCTACATCAAGGTCAACCGCTTCGCCCGCACCACCTACGGCGAGTTCGTCAAGGCCCTGGGCGAGTTGAAGGCCCAGGGTATGCAGCGCCTGCTGCTCGACCTGCGGGGCAACGCCGGCGGCTACATGGAGATGGCCGTCCGCATGAGCGATGAGTTCCTGCGCGACGACGAAGTCATCGTCTCGCAACGCGGACGCATGGACGACGCCAACCGGGAATTCCGCGCCCGGCCGCGCGGCGCCTTCGAAGACCGCCCCCTCATCGTGCTCGTCGACGGCAACTCGGCCTCGGCCAGCGAGATCGTAGCGGGCGCCTTGCAAGACCACGACCGCGCCCTCATCGTCGGGCGGCGCACCTTCGGCAAAGGCCTCGTCCAGCAGCAGTACGGCCTGCCCGACGGCAGCGCCGTGCGCGTGACCATCTCCCGCTACTACACCCCCTCGGGCCGCCTCATCCAGACCCCCTACCTCAACGGCGACCGCGACGACTATTACCGCCTCAAGGAGGAACTGCGCGACCAGACCGCCCTGCTGAGCCTCCCGGAAATCCTCGACCAGGTGCCCGACTCGCTCAAGTACCGGACCGACGGCGGGCGCACCGTCGTGGGCGGCGGCGGCATCCTGCCCGATTACCTCGTCGAGACCGACACCGCCTCGGCGTTCGTGCAGGCCGTCTTCCGCAAAAATCTCGACAACACCTTCGTCCGCTCCTGGCTCGACCACCACGGCGAAGCCCTCCGCCGGGCCTGGGGCACCCGCCGCGACGCCTTCATCCGCGACTACGAAGTGGGCGACGCCCTTTTTGATGAATTTCTGGCTTACGCCGGGCAGCACGGCGTCGAGATCAGCGCGCCGACGACGGCGACGCAGGCCGGCGAGCGGACGGCCTTCTCGCGCACCGAAGTCGAGGCCGACCGCGCCTACCTCGCCACCCGGCTCAAGGCCCGCCTGGCCGTGCGCCTCTTCGACAACCGCGCCTGGTACCCGGTCATGCACCGCGCCGACCTCGCCTTCGAGCGCGCCATGACCCTCTGGCAGGCCGCCGAGGAACTCGAACGCACCTACGTGACAAAACGGTAACGCTTGCTCCCATCCATCCCGGCCCGTTCTCGTGCACCAGGCGCGTGGACGGGCTGTTTTTCTTTGGGGGAAATACAACTTTTTCAAGAAGAGCAACTTCGAGGCACCCTCGGGGTCCATCCCTGGCACGGTCGCCGGGCCGGAGTGGGTTGACTTTAGCCGCCAGAATGAATAAAATCATAAACCCGTTCTCGGTTGCGCGCCCACCCGCGCAAACGAACTTTGCGCCGTGTCTGGCTATTCCGGCGCGAACGTCGTACTATGCACGCCGGAAGCGCACCCATACGCCGACATCCCCGTTCGTCCACCCGTTCCGTTTACCCTGGAGGAATCATCCATGAAGCTCCTGAGCATCCTGATGCTGCTGCCGCAGGAGGCAGCGGCGGCTGACGAAGGCGTCATCAACCTGCTGGTCCGTTACTTCAACGAAGGAGGCGGGTTCATGTGGCCTGTGCTGGTCATCCTGATTCTGGGGCTGGCTATCGCTTTCGAGCGCGTGATCACGCTCAACCGGGCCGACGTCAACACGCGCAAGTTCATCGTCAACGTGAAGAAGGCGCTCGAAGACGGCGGCGTGCAGGCCGCCGAAGAGGTGTGCGCCAACACGCGCGGGCCGGTGGCCTCGGTCTTCCAGGCGGGCCTGCTGCGCGTCGACGAAGGCATCGACGCCGTCGAGAAGGCCGTCGTGGCTTACGGCTCCATCGAGATGAGCTTCCTCGAACGCGGGCTGGTCTGGCTCTCGCTCTTCATCGCGCTGGCCCCCATGTTCGGCTTCCTGGGCACCGTCGTGGGCATGGTGCAGGCCTTCGACGCCATCGAGGCCGCCGGCGACATCTCGCCGAGCCTGGTGGCCGGCGGCATCAAGGTGGCCCTGCTGACGACCGTCTTCGGCCTCATCGTAGCCATCATCCTGCAGTTCTTCTACAACTACGCCGTCTCGAAGATCGACCGGATCGTGGTGGAGATGGAAGAAGCCTCCATCGAACTGATCGACTCGCTGGTGATGATGCACGCAGGCCGTCCGGTGACCGAGACGCCCGGCGTCAAACCCCACGGCGGCTGAGCCCGCCGATGCGTGGCGCCGGGGCACCCGGCTTCGGCACCGAACCCTCCGCTTAGATCGCAAACCCATTCGGAGACGCTGTCATGATCGTCATCGCTATGTGGATCGTCGGTATCCTGGTCGGCCTCGGGTTGCTGGCTATGGTGGTCTTCGGGATTCGGAGCCTGACCTACGGCAAGGTCAGCCCCATCTCGATGGTCATCGTGTCGCTGCCCGTCGTCCTGCTCCTCCTGCTCGGCTTTATCATGGGCGACTGGACCCTGGCGGGCATCTACACGTTCCTCATCATGCTGGCGCTGGCTATGCTTTCGCTGCTCGTCACGGGCGTCAAGGGCCTCTTCAGCTAGCCCGCCGCGCCTGACCTCGCACCCAACCGCTCTCTGCGCGCTATGCCCGGCTTGCTCAAACACAAAAAGGTGCGGCAAGAGGCCGAAATACCGACCTCGTCGATGGCCGACATCGCGTTTCTGCTGCTGATCTTCTTCCTGGTGACCACCACCATCGACGTGGACACCGGCATCGGCATGACGCTGCCGCCCGAACTCGACCCCACGGTCGAGCCGCCGCCGGTCAAGGAACGCAACATCCTCAAGATCCTCATCAACGCGCAGGGACAGGTCTTGCTCGAAGACCAACCCTCGGCCATCGCCCGCGTGCGCGAAGAGGTGCGCACCCACGTCACCAACAACGGCGTCGACGCCCGCTACGCCGAAAACCCGAACCAAGCCGTCGTCTCGATCAAGACGGACCGGCAAACACCCTACAACCTCTACATCCAGGCGCTCGACGAGGTCTGGATGGCCT
>JBFGTT010000211.1:0-6356 GCA_041565995.1 Rhodothermales bacterium | reverse complement strand
GCGGCTGCGCACCGAGCGCCACGCCCGCGCCGCCGGACGCCGCCCCGCCGTCCTCCTGCTGCCCTTCGGCGACGCCGCCATGGCGAACTCGCGCGCTACGTTCGCGCGGAATTTCTTCGGCTGTGCGGGTTTCGCCATCGAAGAGGCCGAGCTTTTCGAGGCACTCGACGCCGCCGCCCGCGCCGTGCAGGAGCGCCGCGCCGAGGTCGTAGTGCTGTGCAGTGCGGACGCCGACTACGCCGCTCTCGCGCCCGCCGTCTGCGCCGCGCTCAGGGCGGCGGAGCCGCGCCCGACGGTCGTCGTCGCCGGCTACCCGAAAGACCAGGTCGAGGCCCTGGAGGACGCCGGCGTGGACGCCTTCATCCATCGAAAATCCAACCTGCTGGAGACCCTCTCGGCTTTCCAGCAGCGGCTCGGCATCGCCGAGGCATGACCGACCGCGCCCCCGGAACCCGCCCACCCGAAAACCTCCCCTGATGCGCCCCGATTTCTCACAGATCGAGTATGCCCCCCCGGCGATCCGCAATCCGCAATCCGAAATCCCCGACCGGGAGCCGTGGATGACGCCGGAGCAGATCCCCGTCCCGGCGGCCTTCTCCGCGAGGGACCTGGACGGGATCGAACACCTCGACTACGCGGCGGGCCTGCCGCCCTTCCTGCGCGGCCCCTACAGCGCCATGTATGCCGTCCGCCCGTGGACCATACGTCAGTACGCCGGCTTCTCGACCGCCGAGGCGTCGAACGCGTTTTACCGGCGTGCGCTGGCGGCGGGGCAGAAAGGGCTGTCGGTGGCCTTCGACCTCGCCACGCACCGGGGCTACGACTCCGACCACGAGCGCGTCGTCGGCGACGTGGGCATGGCCGGCGTAGCCATCGACACCGTCGAAGACATGAAAATCCTCTTCGACGGCATCCCGCTCGACCGCATGTCGGTCTCGATGACGATGAACGGCGCGGTGCTGCCCGTGATGGCCTTTTACATCGTCGCCGCCGAAGAGCAGGGCGTGGCCCCGGAGGCACTCAGCGGAACCATCCAGAACGACGTGCTCAAAGAGTTCATGGTCCGCAACACCTACATCTACCCCCCCGCTCCGTCGATGCGGATCATCGGCGACATCTTCCAATACAGTGCCCGGCACATGCCGCGCTTCAACTCGATCTCGATCAGCGGCTACCACATGCAGGAGGCCGGCGCCACCGCCGACCTCGAACTGGCCTACACCCTGGCCGACGGCCTGGCCTACGTGCGCGCCGGCCTCGACGCCGGCCTCGACATCGACGCCTTCGCGCCGCGCCTCTCGTTTTTCTTCGCCATCGGGATGAACCCCTTCATGGAGATCGCCAAGCTGCGCGCGGCGCGGCTACTCTGGGCCCGGATCGTGCGCCGGTTCGATCCCCGGAACCCGAAGTCGATGGCGCTGCGGACGCACTGCCAGACGTCGGGCTACAGCCTGACCGAGCAGGATCCCTTCAACAACGTCGCCCGCACGTGCCTGGAGGCGCTGGCCGCCGCGCTGGGACACACGCAGTCGCTCCACACCAACGCCCTCGACGAAGCCCTGGCCCTGCCCGGCGACTTCTCGGCGCGCATCGCCCGCAACACGCAGGTCTACTTGCAGGAAGAAACCGACCTCACGCGTGCCGTCGACCCGTGGGGCGGCGCCTACTACGTCGAATACCTGACTGACCGGCTGGCGCGGCGGGCCTGGGCGTTGATCGAAGAGGTGGAGGCCGAAGGCGGCATGGTGCAGGCCATCGAAAAAGGGCTGCCCAAGATGCGCATCGAAGAGGCCGCCGCGCGCAAGCAGGCCCGCATCGACACCGGGCAGGACGTGGTCGTGGGCGTCAACCGGTACCGGCTCGACGAGGAGGCTCCCCTCCCGCTCCTGGAGGTCGATAACGCGGCGGTGCGGCGCCGGCAGATCGACCGGCTGCGCGAGGTGAAGGCCGCCCGCGACGACGCGCGCGTGCAGGCCGCGCTGGAAGCCCTCAGGCGCGGGGCCGAGACCGGCACGGACAACCTGCTGGCCCTGGCCGTAGAGGCCGCCCGCGCTCGCGCCACGCTCGGCGAGATCTCCGCCGCCCTCGAAAAAAGCTTCGGACGACACATGGCTACTCCCCGCTCGATCTCCGGCGTCTACGCCTCCGAAATTGCCGACGACGAAGCCTTCGCGCAGGCCCGCGCTCGCTCGGACCGCTTCGCCCAACTCGAAGGCCGCCGCCCGCGCCTGCTCGTGGCCAAGCTGGGCCAGGACGGGCACGACCGGGGCGCCCGCGTCATCGCCACCTCGTTCGCCGACCTGGGCTTCGACGTGGACATCGGCCCGCTCTTCCAGACGCCCCAGGAAGCCGCCCGGCAGGCCGTCGAGAACGACGTGCACGTGCTGGGCATCTCCAGCCTGGCCGGCGCGCACAAGACGCTGGTGCCGCAACTCTTCGACGCGCTGGCCGGCTACGGACGCGCCGACATCCTGGTGGTGGCCGGCGGCGTCATCCCGCCGCAGGACTATCCGGCGCTCTACGAGGCGGGCGTGGCCGCCATTTTCGGTCCTGGCACCGTAATTGCGCAGGCAGCCGGTCAGATCCTTGAACTGCTGCTGCATGGGCATCCGGACGCCGCCGCCTCGCCCTGATCGTGGGGCGCAGCGACCAATAAAATCAGCCGAAAGAGACTGAAAAGGCCGTTTTGGGCAGGCAGTTCGGGAAGCGCACACGCATTTGTACGTAACCGTGGAGCGTCTCATGAAACGCATCGTCGGCTGCTTGCTTCTCATTTTAGGACTCATCCTCCTCGTTCCGTCTGCTTCTGCGCAGCGTGCGTCGCAACTCGAACACTGGCACACGGCGGGCGTCGGGTTGAGCACGCCGCTGGGCTTCAACGCCGGGGCCAGCTACAGCCTCCGCGTGGCCGGCCCGCTCTTCGTACAACTCTCGGCCAGCGCCACCAAAGACCTCTACGTGACGAAGCACTCGGTCTACGCCGTCGGCCCGTCCGTCGGGGTGCGGCACTACACCGACGTGGCGCTCGTCTCGCTCTCGGCAGGCCCCACCTACGTCCGGGGTACGCGCGGCGCCGACCTGCGCGCGGCGGGCCTCGCCTACGAGACCACCGCCCTCAACGTCATCGGCCAGGTGCTCTTCCGCGACCTCAGGATGGGCTTCGAGGTCTACACGAATTTCAATCCCGTGCGGAACGTCTCGGGCATGCGGTTGATTTATCGGCTCGGGAGCATCCGCTGAGGCCGGATCGCGTCCTACCGCCCGATTCGAATGCGTGAAACGTAAGGGTGCCCTCCGCAATCGTCGCAGGAGAGCACCCTTACGTTTTACGTTTTATCCCAAATCCGGTAGATTAGCAATACCGTGGAGGACGGAGCGAGACGACGATCTGATCGTAGACTCGTCCACACGTCCAGAGGTCCCGTCGTCCATACGTACCCTCGTCCCCTCGTCCATACGCACCCTCGTCCCCGCCGATGTCCCTCAATCCGCACCTGAAGCCGCAGCCCCGGCGGGCGCTGCTCTCCGTCGACGCCTACGTCGAGGGGATTCGCGCTGGCGACCGGGCGGTGTTGAGCCGGGCCATCACGCTGGTCGAGAGCACGCGGGCCGAACACCAGGCGTCGGCGCGGCTGGTGGTCGAGCGGTGCCTGCCGCACGCGGGGCAGTCGTTGCGGGTGGGCATCACGGGCGTGCCGGGCGTGGGCAAGAGCACCTTCATCGAAGCCCTGGGCACCCACCTGACCGGGCGGGGCCACCGCCTGGCCGTGCTGCCCATCGATCCGAGCAGCGAGCGCACCGGCGGCAGCATCCTGGGCGACAAGACGCGCATGCCGCGCCTGGCCGCCGACGCTAACGCCTTCATCCGGCCCTCGCCCACGGCGGGCACGCCCGGGGGCGTCGCCCGCGCCACGCGCGAAGCCATCCTGCTGTGCGAAGCCGCCGGCTTCGACGTCGTCTTCGTCGAGACCGTGGGCGTCGGGCAGTCGGAGACCGCCGCGCGTGCGATGGTGGACTTCTTCCTGTTGCTGGTGCTGGCCGGCGCGGGCGACGAGTTGCAGGGCATCAAGCGCGGCATCATCGAGATGGCCGACGCCATCGCCGTGACGAAGGCCGACGGGGCTAACGTGGGGCCGGCCCGGACGGCGCGCAGCGCCTACCGCAGCGCCCTACGCCTGTTTCCACCCGGCGAAGCGGGCTGGCGGCCCCCCGTGCTGCTGTGCTCGGCGCTCACGGGCGAGGGCATCGAGGAAGTCTGGCGTGTGGTGGAGGCGTACCACGCGGCGGCGCAGCAAAGCGGGCACTTCGAGCGGCAACGCCGGCGGCAGGCCCGCCAGTGGATGATCCACGCCATCGAGCAGCACCTCCGCGAGCACTTCCTGGCGCACCCCGGCGTGCAGCGGGCGCGGCCCCGGCTCGAAGAAGCCGTGATGGCCGGCGCCATGAGTCCTTTCGAAGCGGCCCAGCGGCTGCTGGCCCTCTATCGCGACGAGGACCCGGATCCACCCTGAGCGTTCGTTCCCGCTTTTTCTCGCGTCCCTCCTTGCGGATGTCCCCGCCAAACGACATATTGCGGACACGAATCTTGTGTTGACCGCCCCGGCGGCACGGGCTGCCGGCAGCGGCCCCGTCACCGCCAGGACGGTACTGATGGCGACCTCTCCCCTGCCGGCCGCGCACGCGCTGAGGTGCGCAGCCGGCCCCGGTACGCAGGCACCCTATGAACGCTCGTCCGTCTCCATATCCACCGTGGCCGCTGTGGCTTCTGGCGGGGCTGTGCGGCCTGGGCCTGGCCCTGCCGCTGGGCCGTCCCGCGACGCCGACGGCGCAGGACCACGCCACGCTGGGGCCTACGCGCGGCTGTAGCTGCCACTACGACAAGATCGCCTGGTGGCGGGGCGACGCGCACTACCGGGCGGCGGAGGCGCTGCTCAGCGGCAGCGAGCGCGCCGTAGCGATTGCCCGGCAGGCCGGCCTCAGCGCCGACGAGATGACGCGCGGCAACCAGCCCTGCATGCGTTGCCACGGCACCGTCGTCACCGGGCAGGAGGCGCAGGCCGTAGCCGAGGGCGCCAGTTGCGAGAGCTGCCACGGGCCGGGCGGTGATTACCGGCGCAAGCACCAGCCGCCGGGCGGCTACGCCACCGCCGCCGCCCACGGCATGGTCCGCCTCGAAGACCTGCCCGCCCGCGCCGCCGCCTGCGCCCGCTGCCACCACGTCACCGACGCGGCGCTCCTGGCCGCCGGCCATCCCGACGGCGCAGACTTCAACCTGGGCCTGCGCGACGCGCAGATCCGTCACTGGGAGGCCCCCACGCCCGCCACCGCCGACCTCGACGACGCCTACGCGCGGGCCGTCGGCGGTCGCCCCGCCCCGGTAGCAGCCGCCCCGCCGCCCGCCACGTCCGCGCCCGTAGAGAATCCGACGCCGGCTGCCGTCACGCCGGCCACGCCCGCACCCCCGGCGCCGAGCGCCTGGCCCCCCGCCGCGCAGCAGGTTGCCGCGCCTCCGCAGGCCGCCGCGCTGGCGCTGCCGCCCTTCGAAACCGCCAGCGACACAGCCTCCGTCGAGGCCCTCCTCCTGACCGCCAAGCAACGACTGGAGCTGCTCTACCGTGCTCTGGGCAGGGGGCACTAACATGGACCCCAAACGCGCACCCGGCGACGACACCGCGCAGGAACGCCTGCGCATGTACCAGGGCCGATGGTCTTCCTTCGGCGCCAACACCGGCATCGCCTCCATCTCCGAGAAGCTCTCCGCCGCCGACCTGCGGCGCTACGACCTGTTTCAGGAATACGACGACGCCTTCCTCGAAAAGCTCACGCCCGACGTCTCGGTGGCTCAGTGGAACCCCCGCGCCATCGTCTTCGAGGAGGGCAGCTACCTCGACCTGGCCTTCTACGTGGTCGAAGGGCAGGTGGACGTCTACCTGCGCAAGCAGCAGGACACCGCCGCCCGGCCCATCTTCGACGCCACGCGCTTCGGCACCGCCTCGCAGGCGCCGCCCGCCGCCGCCACGGACGAAACGGCGGGCAAAACGGTGTTCCAGGGACAGATCGAACGCGCCAAGAGCAAGGGCGGCACCGCCATCACCTACCTCTCGGCGATGGACTTCGACCTGCCCCACGGCGAGACCGTCCGCCTCGGCCACGGCGAGATCTTCGGCGAGATCGGCGCGCTCAACGGCTGGCCGCAGTCGGTGACGGCGCGCACAGCCACGCCCTGCACGCTGGTGCAGATCCGCATTCCGGCCCTGCGCGAGATGAAGAAGCATTCGTCGGCCTTCAACGAGCGCATCGACCGGCTCTACCGGGAGCGGACGCTCTCGACGCAGTTGAAATCGACGCCGCTGTTT
>JBFGTT010000210.1:0-6359 GCA_041565995.1 Rhodothermales bacterium | reverse complement strand
TCCACGGCAAAGACCGGCGCTCCTTCCAGAAATTTCATGCCCGTCGGTCGGCCCGTGTAGAAGGCCGCGTCCGGACTGAAGGACTGGCGATGCGGCAGATCGACCGCGAAACCGGTGTTGTCGGCGATGGCGTAGCCGGCTCCGCTCCGGCGTGCGTAGCGGCGGAGGCTGGCGTAGATTTCACCCGCCGCGTAGCTGGGCAAAAAACCGGCAGGAGCCATACGCACCAGTTCTCCGTGGACGATCTCGGCCTTGTCGGACGTCTGGTACAGATCGTCAAGGGTGGCCTGTGTCTTCGTCGTCATCGACCTGCCTCCGGGCTGTTTCTCTTGCAACCCGCCGCCCCTCACCCCAGGTTCCAGGTGACGCCCAGGCCGGTTTCGGGGTCGGGAAACTGCCAGGCGACGGCGCCCTGGTCGCAGGCGTAGAGACACGTGCCGCACTCGATGCAGTCCTCGACCTGGAAGTGGACCTGCCCGGCCTCGTCGACGGTGTAGCAGTTGGCGGGGCAGACGTAGGTGGTGGCCTTGTGCGGGCACGTGCTGTTGCACACGTCGGTATCGACGCGGATGTGGGGCGTGGCGTCGGCGCGGCCCTGGTTGCGGTAGGCCACCAGGCCGAGGCGTTCCGAGAGGCTCAGTTTGGGGACGTGTGAACTCATAGCGAGCGGGCTGCTTTCATGGCGAGCTTTGCGATCTGCCAGTACGAGGCGTGCTGCTTGATGCTCTCCTTCATCATCTGCGCTGCTTTCTGCGTGGGCGCGCTCTGGACCGTGAAGAACCGCCGCCCGAAGTCGCACACGAGGTCGGGCACGGGGCCGAACATGGCCGGGCTGTGGAGCAGGTGCACCGCGCCCTGGAAGGCCCGCATGTCGCGCAGCACGAAGCTGTCTTCGAGCGCGGCGCGGTAGGCCTTCAACGTGGCGACGCTGAAATCGTTTTGCCGCCGGGCTTCGGCGACGGTCTCGGCGGCCAGGATGCCCGAACGCATCGCGTAGTCCATGCCCTGGATGGCCTTGCCGGCGTTGAGCAGCAAGCCCGCCGCCTCGCCCGCCAGCAGCAGGCCGTCGGCGTAGAGTTCGTTCGGCAGGCCCCGGAGGTCGCCCGTCGAGACCACGTGGGCGGCGTATTCGAGCACCTCGCCGCCGCGCAGCATGCCGGTGAGGGCCGGGTGGCGCTTGAAGGTGTCGAGCACGTCGTAGGGCTTGAGACCCTTCTGGCGCAGGTCCTTCATCCCCAGCACGAGGCCGACGGACACCGAGTCCCGGTTGGTGTAGAGGAAGCCGCCGCCCTCGACGCCCTGGCTGGCGAAGCCCACGAACTCGTTCGAAAGCCCGCTGCGGCCTTCGAGCTGGAAACGATCCTCCAACACCCGCCGCTCGAACCGGATGACCTCCTTGACACCCACGGCCACGTAATCGGCGGGGACGTAGGCCGGTTGCAGGCCCACCTGCCGCGTCAGGAGGTTGTTGACGCCTTCGGCCAGGATCACGCAGTCGGCAAAGAAGCGCTCGTCGCCCGCGCGGATGCCCACCACCCGCCCGTCCTCGCGGAGGATCTCTTCGACGAGCACGTTGGTCACCAGGAACGACGCGTCGGCCACGTCGGAGGCGTCGAGGGTCTGCTGGACTTTCTCGGCCAGCCAGTTGTCGAACCGGGCGCGCAGGACGGTGACGCCGGGGTAGGGCGGCTCGTCGAAATGGGCGGACTTGAAGTCGATGGAGAAGGCGGACTCGGCGTCCATGAACGTCAGCCGCCGGTGGTTGACGAAGCGCTCGAAGCCGTCGTCGTCTTCCCAGTAGCCGGGCACGAGGCGGGCCAGGTCGCTGCCCCAGAGCACGCCGCCGGAGACGTTCTTGGCCCCGCAAAACGCGCCGCGCTCGATGAGCAGGAAGCGCAAGTTGGCGCGCGCCAGCACCATCGCCGCGCTCAACCCCGCGATGCCGCCCCCCACGATGATGCAGTCAAATTTCTCGTCCATGATTTTAAGCCGTCAGCGATCAGCTTGCAGCCCTCAGCCTGGAGACGTATTAGCTGAAAGCTGGCCGCTGAAGGCTGATCGCTGCACGTTTACGCGGATGCCTTGGCTTGCTTCAGTTCGGCGATGAGTGGAGGCAGGATTTTGTAGAGATCGCCGACGAGGCCGTAGGTGGCGTATTTGAAGATGGGCGCGTCGGCGTCTTTGTTGACGGCGACGACGACGCGGCTGCCCGTCATGCCGGCGGTGTGCTGCACCGCCCCGGAGATGCCGACGGCGAAGTACAGGTCGGGCGCGACCACCTTGCCGGTCTGCCCCACCTGCGCCGTCGCCGGAAACAGGCCCATCTCGACGACGGCGCGCGAGGCGCCGATGGCCGCGCCGAAGACCGAGGCGAGGTCTTCGACGAGCCGCTTGCCCGCCTCGTCCTTGACGCCGCGCCCGGCGGCGACCACCACGCGCGCCTCGGCCAGGTCCACCGTCTCCCCCGACGCCTGGACGACCTCGCGGAGTGTCTGCCGCAGCGCGCCCGCGTCGAAGGCGAACGGCACGGCCTCCACCCGGGCCTCGGCGGGCGCCTCGACGGCGTCGTAGGCGCCGGAGCGCACCGAGACGAGCACGCGCGCGGCTTCGGCCCGCGTACGCGCCAGGATCTTCGAGGCCATCACCGGGCGCACCGCCTCGACGCCGCCCTCGACCAGCTCGAAGCCGGCCACGTCGGGCAAGGCGGCGGCGCCGGTGCGGACGGCGAGCGCGCCGAGCACGTCCTTCACCGCCTCGCTCGTGGCAAAGGCGACTACGGCGGGAGCGGCCCGCTCAATGACCGCCGCCAGCGCGGCCAGCACCGGCGCGTTGAGATGCCGCCCCAACATCGGATGCGCCACCGTGTAGATGGTCTGCGGCCCGTAGCGCCGCACCGTCTCGACGAAAGCGTCGGCGTCGGGGTGCAGGATCGCGGCTTCGAGCCGCCAGCCCTGCGCGGCGGCCAGCGCCCGGCACCGCGTCAGCACTTCCAGCGACGCGCGCCGCACCTTGCCGTCCTGCACGGCGATGGAGACCAGGAGGGTTGGCATGGATCGGGTCCAGATAAGTCAACGCTTGCGCTACGGCGGGGGCGACGGGAGGCATCGACGAAGCGTTTTCGTCCACACCTCCACACGTCCACACGTAATTCAAAGCACCTTCGCCTCGTCGGCCAGCTTCTCGACGAGTTGGCGGGCCAGGTCTTCGGGGTCGCCTTCGAGCTTCGGGCCGGCTTCGCGTTCGGGCATCGGCGCGTAGGCCAGCACGCGCGTGGCCGGGGCCGGTAGCCCCAGCGCCGCGCCGTCGAGCGTCTCGACGGGCTTGCGGCGCGACTGCATGATGCCCTTGATGTTGGGGATGCGGGGGTCGTTCATGTCGTTCGAGCAGGTGACGAGGCAGGGCACCGGCAGCGCGATGATCTCCTGCCCGGTGTCGCCCTGCCGCGTGACCACGAGCGCGCCCGCCGCCGGGTCGAGGGCCAGCCCGACGGCGTTGGTGGCGTAGGGCAGGTCCAGCAACGCCGCCAGCATGGCGCCCGTCAGGCCCGCGTCGGTATCCTGCGCCTGTTTGCCGCAGGCGATGACCTCGTAGCCGGTGTGGCGGAAGTGCCGCGCCAGCAGTTCGGCGTAGGCCCGCGCGTCGAGCGCCGCGTCTTCGGGCACGACGAGGTGATGCGCGCCCGAGGCGCCCATGGCGAGGGCCTTGCGGATCGTCTCGGCGGCCTTCTCCGGCCCCACCAGCACCACCTCCACCTGGCCGCCGTGCTGCTCGGTGAGCACCAGCGCCTCCTCGACGGCGGAGGCGTCGTAGGCGTTGAGCACCACGCGCCCGGTGTCGAACACCAGCGCGCCGTCGCGGATCTGCAGGGGCGCCGCTACGTCCGGCACCTGCTTGATGCAAACGGAGAATTTCATGGTCGACAGAGACGTTCCGGGCCGGGGGTCGAGCGCCCGGAGACGGCGTGTGTATCCTCGAAAAAATCCTGCTCGCCCCACGCGCTCCGCCTGCCTCGGGCAGCGCAGGGCGCCCGGCGAGAAGGCGGCGTCAAAGTACGAAAAGTGGCTCCGCCTTCAAACGAAATTTTACTTAAAGCGTATGGAGGGGCGGCGGGGTTACTTTCGCGCCTGTGGCTTCGTCCTACCCATGACCGCTCCTTCCCTCTAGCCCTGGATCCTGGCCCATGAAGCGTACCGCACGCCTTTTCGTTCTCGCCGCCCTGCTCGTTGCCGGCTGGGCACTCCGGCCCGCCCACCCGGCGACGGCCCAGCCGCTCGAACCCCGCTTCGGCGTGGGCTTCAACGGGATGCTCAGCACCGCCGACGGCTTCGGACTCGGCTTCCGGGGGCGCGTCTCGGCGCCCGTCAACAGCGACCTCTCCTTCGCCCTGGACCTGGGCCTGACGGGCTTCGTGCTCCGGGGACGCGACGACGCCACGTACGTCTTCGACCCGCAACTCTCGGCCATCGTCACGTTGCCGTCGCGCGGGCGGCGGGCGCCCTACCTGCTCGGTGGCCTCGGCGCCTACGTCTCCTTCAAAGACGGCAACAATGACGGCGGCCCGACGCTCCACGGCGGCATCGGCTGGGTGCAAACGCTCAACGAGACCACCATCTTCTACGAGATCGACCCGGCCCTCATCGTCGGCGAACGCGCCGTCGACATCGTGCTGCCGCTACGCGTCGGGATTATTTTCTGAGCGCGAGTTCCAGGTTACGGGTTCACAAAGCACGTTTCAAATATCAGGAACGTACAGCGCGCCTTACCCGACGCGCCGGAGGATGGACTGGAGGCGTTCGTGGTCGTCGTTGAGCAGGCGGCTCAGGGCGCGGCCCGCCGCCACGAGTTCTTCGGCGCCGCCGTGGCGCCCGCCGTGCGCGGCGTGGACGTTGGCGAGCACGGCCACGATCAGGTCGTCCACCGGAACGGACGGGTCGGGGTTGCGGACGAGGGTGCGGAGGAAGTCGTAGGGCCGGCCCAGCGCGCGCACCTCGTCGGCGGCGCAGGGGTAGACGAAGGCGTGGATGCCGGCGGGGTGCGGCGGGAGTGTCTGCCGGAGGGTGCCCTGCGCGTCGCGGTAGGCGATGACCTGGGCGCGGAACGTCGTCCGGAGCAGTTCGAGCACCTGCGGCAGCTCCCGTTGCAACTCTTCGGTCGTCTTGCCGAAGGCGACGGCCCGGCGCCCCGGCTCCACGCTGGCGACTTCGACGTGGCTGACGAGGCCGAAGAGCACCAGCCCGTGCGGCTGCGGCACCTGCACCCAGCTGCCGAAGGCCGGCGGCGCCGCCTCGCGGTAGACCTCCGCCACCAGCGCCCGCGTGCTCGACTCGATGATTTCGGCGATTTTATCGGGCACGCCGCCGGGCCTCCAGGTCGCTGATCCAGGCGCGAACCTGCTCGATGGTGACGAAGTCGCCCAGCGTCTCGAAGATCGCCAGGGATTTGCGGTACATCGCCTCGGCCTCGTCGAAGGCGCCGCGCGACTGGTAGACGACGCCCAGGTTGCCGTACTGGTTGGCCATCCCCTCGCGGCGGCCCAGCGCCTCGTCGATCTCGAGCGCCTTGCGGTACATCGCCTCGGCCTCGTCGAGGCGTTCGGCTTCCTGGTAGACGTTGCCCAGGTTGTTGTAATCCTCGGCCATGCCTTCGCGGCGACCCAGCGCCTCGTGCAGGGCCAGCGCCTTGCGGTAGGCGGCCTCGGCCTCGTCCAGCCGACCCTGCACGCGATAGACGATGCCCAGGTTGCCGTACTGGTGGGCCATGCTCTCGCGGCGGCCCAGGCGTTCGTTGATGGCGAGCGCCTTGCGGTACATCTGCTCCGCCGCGTCGAGCCGCCCCCAGACGCCGTAGACGTTGCCGAGGTTGCCGTAGTCGGTCGCCATGCCGTCGTGCCGGCCCAGGCGTTCGTTGATGCGGAGGGCTTCGCGGTAGGCGTGTTCGGCCTTTTCCAGCTCGCCGAGCATCCAGTAGACGTTGCCGAGGCTGCCGTAGTCGGCGGCCAGGCCCTCGGCGTCGTCCAGGCGCTCGTTGAGGTGGAGGGACTGGCGGTAGAGGCGCCGGGCTTCGTCGAGATTGCCGCGTTTTTCGTAGGCGCTGCCGAGGCGTCCGTAGGCGGCGGCCACGAGGCGCTCCACGGGGGGCGCAGGGTCGGCTTCGTGCGCCCGGCGGCACAGCGCCTCGGCCTGCTCCAGCGCGCCCGTCTCGCCCAGGAAGCGGGCGTATTCGAGGAGTACGGCGGGTTCGGGCGCCTCGGCGAGGACGCCGGCGAAGTGCGCCGAGGCGCGGGTGAGGCGGCCCTCGGCGGCCAGGCGCCAGGCTTCGCGAAGGCGTTCGCGGACGGCGGGCGAGGCGGCGAGGGCGTC
>JBFGTT010000209.1:0-6398 GCA_041565995.1 Rhodothermales bacterium | reverse complement strand
GCTGGCGCTGCCTGCCGACTCGCTGGCGCTGCCTTCCGACACGCTGGGCGCCGGGGTGGACAGCCTGGCGCAGGCCGGCGACGCCGGGGCGGATACGACTGCCGCGCCCCCGGAGCCTGAACCCGTGCGCCTCACCACGCTCTACGACCACCTGGTCGACCGCTATCCCAGGGCGCCCCAGGCAGAGCAGGCCCGCCGCGTCCTCAGGGCATTGGAGGAGCGCCGCAAAGCCCTCGAAGCCCCGCCCGACACCGCCGCCGCGCCCGTCGCTGCCCTGCCGGACACCGCCGCCGCGCAACCGCCGGCGGACCGGGCCGAAGCCGCAGCGGACTCCGCCGCCGTGCAGCAACGCCGCAACCGCCTCCGCGGCCTGCTCGACGAACGCCGGGCGCAAGGAGCAGAGCGCCTGAAGCCCCCCGCCGACACGCTGGCCGCCGCCGAACCGGACGAAGAGCCGGCGGCACGGCGGACGTTCCCTCCCGCCGACACACTTGCCGCACCGGCAGACTCCGCGCGCGCCGAGGCCGTCCTCCCCCTGACGCAGCCGCCGGCGCCCCCAGGTCTCAGCGCGGCAGATCGGGCAAAGGGCGGCTGGACCGTCGTCGTCGGCTCGGAGAAGGGCGAAGCGCAGGCCGCCATGCTCGCCCGTAACTTCGGCTACGTCTTTCGCGACGAGGGCTTGCCGGTCGAGGTCTTCCCTGCCGGGCTTGAAGAAGGCGTGCGCTACCGGGTCGGCGTCGGGCTGTTCGCCACGCAGGAGGAAGCCGCCGCCGCCCTCGAGCGCCTGGCCTCTCGCCTGCCGAAAGACGCCTGGATCATGAAAATTCCGCCCGCCGAGTAGGCCGAAGCCGAGGCGTTCCGTCGCCCACGCGCTTTCCGCCCGCTCCCGCCGGTTTCGGCGGCGCATCCCGTTGGCGGTCCGGGCCGTAGCAGAGGAACCTAAGGACGCAGCCGGGGGTAGGGCACCTGCACGCTGGTTAGCTGTTGAAAATCACACGCATGCGATAAAACGCGGTACCTATGGCGCAGCAAGAGCGCAATGACATAAAGCTGGATCGCGGCGACGATGCCACCGACGGAGGGCCGCGCCTGACCGAGCGCAGGCCCCGGTTTTCGCTGTGGATCTACCTGGTGATCTTCCTGGCGCTACTCGTCCAGATTTTCTTGTTCTGGAAGGGGGTCGATAGCAACGACATCGACTACAGCACCTTCCTCAGCTACGTCGAGCAGGGCTACGTCGCCAAGATCACCATCGTCAACGACCGCCGCATCGACGGCGAGTACACCGCCGAGGCCGTTCGCGAGAAGCAGGTCAAGATCGCCGAACCGCAGCAGAACCTGCTCGGCAGCGACACCGTCGCCAACCGCTTCTCGACCACCAAACCCGCCGACAACGACCTGGTGGCCTTCCTCCAGGACTACAACAAGCGGGCCGAGGAAGCCGGCAAGCTCCCGGTGATTTTCAAGGTCGATTACGAGGAAAACTGGTTCGGCGGCGTGCTCACTTGGATCCTGCCGCTGGCCATCATCATCGCCCTCTGGGTCTTCCTCATCCGCCGGATGAACCCCGGCTCGCAGGTGCTCAACATCGGCAAGAACAAGGCCGTGCTCTTCGACGCCATGGGCGACCAGACCCTCACGTTCAAAGACGTGGCGGGGCTGGAAGAGGCCAAAGAGGAGGTCGTCGAAGTCGTCGAATTTCTCAAGAACCCGAAGAAGTTCACCAAGCTGGGCGGCAAGCTGCCCAAGGGTGTGCTGCTGGTGGGACCCCCGGGCACAGGAAAAACTATGCTGGCCAAGGCGGTTGCCGGGGAGGCCGGCACGCCGTTCTTCTCGCTCTCCGGCAGCGACTTCGTCGAGATGTTCGTAGGGGTGGGCGCCGCCCGCGTGCGCGACCTCTTCAAGCAAGCCAAAGAAAAGGCCCCCTGCATCATTTTCATCGACGAAATCGACGCCATCGGACGCTCGCGCGGGCGCGGCATGATGATGGGCGCCAACGACGAGCGCGAGAACACGCTCAACCAGCTCCTCGTCGAGATGGACGGCTTCAACACCGACAAGGGCGTCATCATCATGGCCGCCACCAACCGCCCCGACGTGCTCGACACCGCGCTGCTGCGCCCCGGACGCTTCGACCGCCAGATCCTCATCGACAAGCCCGACCGCCGCGAACGCGCCGCCATCTTCCGGGTCCACACGCGTAACCTCATCCTACACGACGACGTCAACCACGACGTGCTGGCCAGCCAGACGCCGGGCTTTGCCGGGGCCGAAATCGCCAACGTGTGCAACGAGGCGGCCCTGCTGGCGGCCCGGCTGGGCAAGGACGCCATCGAGATGGAGGACTTCGAGAAGGCCATCGACCGCGTCATCGCCGGCCTGGAGAAGAAGAACAAGCTCATCTCGCCCGAAGAGAAAAAGATCGTCGCCTACCACGAGGCCGGGCACGCCATCGTCGGCTGGTTCCTGCGCCACACCGATCCGGTCGTGAAGGTCTCCATCGTGCCGCGCGGGCTGGCGGCCCTCGGCTACGCGCAGTACCTGCCCGAAGAGCGCTACCTCTACACCAAAGAGGCCCTGCTGGACCGCATGACGATGGCCGTCGGCGGGCGCGTGGCCGAAGAAATCATCTTCGGCAGGATCTCCACCGGCGCGCAGAACGACCTCGAACGCATCACCAAGCTGGCCTACGCCATGGTCGTCGATTACGGCATGAGCGAGCGCATCGGCTACGTCAGCTTCAACCTCTCCGGCGGCGGCGACAGCCCCATGTTCGACAAGCCCTACTCCGACGAGACCGCCCGCATGATCGACGAGGAGGTCAAGGCCCTCATCGACGAGGTGCGGCAGCGCGCCCGCGTGCTGCTCGAAGATAAGCACGACAAGCTCGAAGAGCTGGCCCAGGCGCTGCTCAAAAAAGAAGTCCTCGGACCCCGCGACCTCGTCGAGATTCTCGGTCCGCGTCCGCACGGCGAGTACGTCTCGTTCAACGGACAGGCCGAAGACGAAGAATCGGCGAAGGGCGAACCGGGGGCCGCGCCGGGCATTTCACCCGCCTCGAACGCCCCGTCGGCAGCCGCCGGCGACGGCATGCGCGACCGGCCCGTCGAACCCTGAGCGGGGCGGCGCACGCCGAGACGGACTTTCCAGAGGGGGCCTGGCCCATGGCAGCCCCCTTTCTTCTGCGCTGTCGCCATCGCTCATTCGATCAATCGATATAGACTATCATATCGATACGAAGCGCGCTCCTGCGCGTCTTTTGGGCGCTAGACGGCTCATTTAACGCGATCTTTATCCCTGCGCTTGTACGCGAGGGTGCTGATAGCTTATATTAGAAGGCTGCAACCGCATCGCTTGCGGTTCCTTCCCACGAGTTGAAGCCGAACACCGTGCCTACCATCCAGCAGCTAGTGCGCAAAGGACGCCACCCGAAGGTCAAGAAGACCAAAGCGGCGGCGCTTCAGGGCAACCCGCAGCGCCGGGGCGTCTGCACGCGCGTCTATACCACCACGCCCAAGAAGCCCAACTCGGCCTTGCGCAAGGTAGCCAAGGTCCGCCTGACCAACGGGATCGAGGTCATCGCCTACATCCCGGGCGAAGGGCACAACTTGCAGGAGCACTCGATTGTGCTCGTGCGCGGCGGCCGCGTCAAGGACCTGCCGGGCGTCAAGTACCACATTGTGCGCGGCGCACTCGACGCTTCGGGCGTCGAGGACCGCAAGCAGAGCCGCTCGAAGTACGGCACCAAGCGCCCGAAAAAATAGGCCCGCGTTGCTGCACGCGGCACCCCGCCTGCCTCGTACCACGCCGTGCTGTTCGGGCATGGCGTCTTTTTTGGAAGTCCCGCGTCATGCGGCTGCCGTCCCCTGGCGACCCCGGCGCGTGAGCACCGACCTCATAACACTCTATGCGTAGAAAATCAGCAGAACGGCGAACGGTCTCGCCCGACCCCGTCTACGACGACGCGCTGGTGGCGCGTTTCATCAACTACGTGATGCACAGCGGCAAGAAAAGCGTGGCCCAGCGCATCATCTACAACGCCCTCGACATCGTCGAGGAGCGCACGGGCGAGCAGGGCGTCGAGGTGTTCAAGAAAGCGGTCAACAACGTCTCGCCGCTGGTGGAGGTACGCAGCCGCCGCGTGGGCGGGGCCACCTACCAGGTGCCCATCGAAGTGCGCCCGGACCGGCGCGTCGCGCTGGCCTTCCGCTGGATCATCCAGTACGCGCGCGCCCGCAACGACCGCTCGATGGCCAACCGCCTGGCCAACGAACTCGTCGCCGCCGCCAAAGGCGAGGGCGGCGCCATCAAGAAAAAAGACGACACGCATCGCATGGCGGAGTCGAACAAAGCCTTCGCCCACTTCCGCTTCTGAGCGGCGTGTTCGGGCGCTCGCGTGGCAGAGCACGCCGAGATCCGAACACAAAAACACTACCCCTTGCTATGAGCAACAACGGTAAACATATCGGGCTCGAACGGACGCGCAACATCGGCATCATGGCCCACATCGATGCCGGTAAGACGACCACGACCGAGCGCATCCTCTTCTACACCGGGCGCCTGCACCGCATGGGCGAGGTCCATGAAGGCGGCGCCACGATGGACTGGATGGAGCAGGAAAAAGAACGCGGCATCACCATCACCAGCGCCGCGACGACCTGCTTCTGGAAAGACCATCGCATCAACATCATCGATACGCCCGGCCACGTGGACTTCACCATCGAGGTCGAGCGCAGCCTGCGCGTGCTCGACGGGGCCATCGCGCTCTTCTGCGCCGTCGGCGGCGTCGAACCGCAGTCCGAGACCGTCTGGCGACAGGCCAACAAGTACCACGTGCCCCGCATCGCCTTCGTCAACAAGATGGACCGCACCGGCGCCGACTTCAAGACCGCCATCGACCAGATGCGCGAGCGCCTGAAGGCCAACCCCATCCCGGTCCAGATTCCCATCGGCTCGGGCGACATGTTTCGCGGCGTCATCGACCTGATCACCAACAAGGCCATCGTCTGGCACGATCACTCGCAGGGCGCTACCTGGGACGAGATCGACGTGCCCGGCGACCTCAAGAAGGAGACCCGCCACTGGCGCATCCACCTGCTCGAGGCCGTCGCCGAGCACAACGACGAGCTATTGATGAAGTACCTCGAAGGCGAGCAGATCACCCCCGAGGAGATCCGCGCCGTCGTGCGCGAGGCGACCCTCAGCCTCGACATCACGCCCGTCTTTTGCGGCTCGGCCTTTAAGAACAAGGGCGTGCAGCGCCTGCTCGACGGCGTGCTCGACTACCTGCCCAGCCCGCTCGACGTGCCGCCGGTGACGGGCCACCGCCCGCGCATGGACGAAAAGATCGTCCGCAAGCCGGATCCGGCGCAGCCCTTCAGCGGCATCGCCTTCAAGATCGCCACGGATCCCTACGTGGGCAAGCTGACGTTCTTCCGCGTCTACAGCGGCACGCTCAAGAAGGGCGAGCAGGTCTTCAACGCCACCACCGAGAAGAAGGAGCGCGTCGGGCGGTTGCTCTTCATGCACGCCAACGCGCGCGAGGACGTAGACGTGGTCCATGCGGGCGACATCGCCGCCGCCGTGGGCCTCAAAGACGTTCGGACGGGCGACACGCTCTGCGACCCGGACCACCCGGTCGTCCTCGAAAAGATGGACTTCCCCGAGCCGGTCATCCGCATCGCCATCGAGCCGAAGACCAAGGCCGACAGCGACAAGCTGGGCACGGGCTTGCAGAAGCTCGCCGAAGAAGACCCCACGTTCCGCGTCTCGACCGACGAGGAGACGGGCCAGACCCTCATCGCCGGCATGGGCGAGTTGCACCTGGAGATCATCGTCGACCGCCTGCGCCGCGAGTTCAAGGTGGAGGCCAACGTCGGCAAGCCGCAGGTGGCCTACCGCGAGGCCATCCGCGCGATGGTCGACGAGCGCTACACGCACAAGAAACAGACGGGCGGCCGCGGCCAGTTCGCCGAGGTCTACGTCGAGATCGGCCCCAACGAGAGCGGCGTCGGCTTCGAGTTCGAGAACGCCATCGTCGGCGGCGCCATCCCCAAGGAGTTCATCCCCTCGGTGCAGAAAGGCATCGAGAGCGCGATGCAGCAGGGGCCGCTGGCCGGCTATCCCATCGAGGGCATCAAGGCCCGGCTCTACGACGGCAAGTTCCACAACGTGGACTCGGATCAGCTCTCCTTCGAGATCGCCGGGCGGATGGCTTTCCGCACCGCCGCCCGCCGCGCACGACCCGTACTGATGGAGCCGATCATGGCCGTCGAGGTCATTACCCCGGAAGAGTACATGGGCGAAGTCATCGGCGATCTCAACAGCCGCCGGGGGCGCATCCAGAGCATGGGTCAGCGCCAGGACGCGCAGGTCATCAAAGCAATGGTGCCCCTCTC
>JBFGTT010000208.1:0-6413 GCA_041565995.1 Rhodothermales bacterium | reverse complement strand
GGAGCCGGGGAGCAAGAAAAGCGGGTCGTATGCAAACACAGTCGGCATGGGCGAGGAGCGTGCTGGATCACCATAAATAACCGAGAAACGTAGGATTACATCAATTCGCCCCCCGGCCCTGAAAGGGCCGATGGTGGCAGCGCTTCCAGTTTATTTTGTTCGGTCAAAAATGCCACTCTGCTTTAATTAAAGCGATTATATCCGAGATCGTGCATAATTTTTCAAGGCAAGAGGGGGTCTTTTGCCTAAAAATGAATCACAATCTTCACATTTTCGTAACAACTGGAACCGCTTCCAGCCTCGCACCCCGCTCGCTGGACGCCTCCCCGGATGCCTCCCCGGCCCGCCGAACACCCCTGGACGCCCCCCTGACGGTATCCCGCCTCCTCCCGGTTCTTCGTCTTCACCCCGATTCCGCATCACTCGTCATAACATGTATTGCCCTCCTGCCGCGCGTTTGCTATACTACCGCCCGGAGCGTCCCGCAAAGACGCACGGACAGGACGCGACGCGCAGGATTACGAAGCCCGACACCACGACCACAGGCGCATGCTCAAAACAGGAAAATCCCGGCACGAACAGATCAGCGACTGGCTACGGCAGCAGATCCAGGAGGGCGGCTTCGCCCCCGACGCGCAGATCCCTTCGGAGAGCCGGCTCACCGAACGCTTCGACGTCAGCCGCATCACCGTGCGCCGCGCCTTGCAGACCCTCGAAAACGAGGGCCTGATCTACAGGCGGCAGGGCCTCGGCTCGTTCGTCAAGGACAACCGCGTGCGGCAGGGCCTCGTGCGCCTGACGGACTTCGTCGAGGACATGGCGCAGGCCGGCCTGGAGGCCTCCTCCCACGTGCTGCACTTCGCGCCGGAGGCCGCCTCGCCAGAGGTGGCCAAGGCCCTGGAGGTGGACGAAGGCCAGCGCGTGATGCGCCTGGATCGCCTCCGCCTGGCCGGCGGCGAGCCTATCGCCTTCGACCAGACCTGGCTACCCGTCTTCTACGCCGGCTTGCTCGAAGGCCACGACCTCGAACACGACACCATCTACCGCATCCTCGAGCGCGACTACGACGTCCCGGTGGAGCGGGGGCGCTACCGCATCGAGGCCGTCAACGCCGGCGCCGAGGCGGCCCGCCTGCTGGAGGTCGCGCGGGGGCGCGCGCTGCTGCTCATCGAGCGCATCTCGCTCACGCACGGCGACCGGCGCGTCTACTTCCAGCGCCGCTACTACCGCAGCGACCGCGTGGCCTACGAACTGGAACTGGCACGGGCGCCGGGCGCCAGAGAGCCGGTGGCCCTCCAGGATTTCGAGCCGGTCTTCAAGGTGGGCCGGTGAGGCCGCCCGCGCCGCTATCCGGACATCCCCCACAGCCTTATCCGGCCTGCCCCTACGCTGCGACGATACCGAAAACACTACCCTTGCGTCGTGCGCTTCCTTTGACAGGTTGCCCCGCCTTCGGACATGAACTACGGCTTCATCATCAACAACGACACGTGCATCGGCTGTCACGCCTGCTCGACGGCCTGCAAGAGCGAAAACGAGGTGCCGCTGGGCGTCAACCGCACCTGGGTCAAGAGCGTCGAGAAGGGCGTCTACCCCGACGTGCGGCGGCACTTCCAGGTCACGCGCTGCAACCACTGCGCCAACCCGCCCTGTGTGCGCATCTGCCCCGTGACGGCCATGTATCAGCGCCACGACGGCATCGTCGAGTTCGACCCGGCGGTGTGCATCGGCTGCAAGGCGTGCCTGCAAGCCTGCCCCTACGACGCCATCTACGTCGATCCCGAAAGCGGCACGGCAGCCAAATGCCACTACTGCGCCCATCGCATCGACGTGGGCCTCGAGCCGGCCTGCGTCGTCGTCTGCCCCGAACACGCCATCATCGCCGGCGACATGGACGACCCCGGCACCGAGATCAGCCGGATGCTGGCCGAGCACAAGGTGACCGTCCGCAAGCCGGAGCAGGGCACCGCGCCCAAACTCTTCTACATCAGCGGCGAGGAGACGGCGATGCACCCGACGGCCGTCGAGCGCGCGCCGGAGTCGTTCGCCTGGGCCGACGTGCTGCCGCTGCACGAGGGCGACGCGCCGGGGGGCGACGGACACGCCCGCCCGCCCGCCTCGCCTCCCTCCGCCAAACGGTCGGCTTCGGGCACGCCGATCCGCACGCCGCAGGCGCAGGGCACCCCGGCGGGCGGTCCCATCCTCCTGGGCGACGGGCGCATGGCCGAGCAGATGGTGCAGGTGGCCTACAACGCCCAGCACAAGATCCCCTGGCACTGGCCGGTGCCGGCCTACCTGGTCACCAAGGGCATCGGCGCGGGGGTGTTCATGCTGCTGAGCCTGGGCTGGATCCTGGGCCTGCCCCCCGGCGACGGCTTCGGCTACGTCCTCGGCGGCTTCCTGGCGCTGCTCTTCACCGGCCTCACGACGGCGCTGCTGGTGTACGACCTGGAGCGGCCCGAACGCTTCCTGCGCATCCTGACGCGCCCGCAGTGGAAGAGCTGGCTGGTGCGCGGGGCGTTCCTGCTGCTCGGCTTCAGCGCCGTGGCGGGCCTGTGGTGGATCCTCGAAGCCGGCGCCTACTTCGGCTGGTGGCCCGCCGACCTCGCCGCCGCCGCACGGCCCTTCGCCTTCTGGATCGGGCTGCCGCTGGCGGCGGGCGCGGCGGTCTACACGGCGTTCCTCTTCGGGCAGGCCGAGGGGCGCGACCTCTGGCAGAGCACGCTGCTGCCCGTGCACCTGCTGGTGCAGGCGTTCCTGGCCGGCGGCGCCGCGCTGCTCGTGGCCGGCGTGTTCGTGGCGTTGCCGGCGGCGCTGGCGCACGTGGCCGTCGCCGCCTTCGGGATGGGCCTCCTGCTGGACCTGCTGGTGACGTTTCTGGGCGAGTTCGGCATGCCGCACGCTTCCGAAGCCGCCGCACAGGCCGCGCACGCCATCCGCCACGGGCGCTACAAGCACCTTTTCTGGCTCTGGAGCGTGGCAGCAGGGCACGTGATCCCGCTGGCACTGCTGATGATGACCGGCAACCCGGTGGCGCTGGGGCTGGCCGGCGTGCTGGCCCTCGTCGGGCTGTACTGCTACGAATACGCCTTCGTGATGGCCCCGCAGGAAGTGCCCAACAGTTGAGAGAAGGAGGAAGGGGGATGGCAGGCTAAACGCTGAAATCGATCGCCAGCGATTGGCGGCGCGAGTCCATACAACAAGGATCATGAGCAATCAACGCATCACCCGCCTGCTCGCCGCCATGCTGGGCCGCGGCAGCGACGAACGCCGGTACGCCAGCGTGGCCGGCGACGGCAATCCCTTTGGCCCACCCACCTTCGCCGAGACGGACCGGGTGCCGGAGAAGATCCAACTCGAAACCGTCCGCCACCCCGACGGACGCATGAGCCAGTACCCGCCGCCGGAGAAGTGGGACGACTGGGTAGAGTGGGACGGCAAGCAGTGGCCCCGGCGCGTCGCCCGCCGCTACACGCTCGTGCCCACCGTGTGCTTCAACTGCGAGAGCGCCTGCGGCCTGCTGGCCTACGTCGACCGCGAGACGCTGGAGATCAAAAAGTTCGAGGGCAACCCGAAGCACCCCGGCAGCCGGGGCCGCAACTGCGCCAAGGGGCCGGCCACCATCAACCAGACCTACGACCCCGAACGCATCCTCTACCCGCTCAAACGCGTCGGCGCGCGCGGCGAAGGACGCTGGAGGCGCATCGCGTGGGACGACGCCCTCCGCGAGATCGGCGCCCGGATGCGCGAGAGCCGCCAGCGCCGCCGCGACGGCATCATGTACCACGTCGGCCGGCCCGGCGAGGACGGCTACACCAACCGCTGCATCCAGGCCTGGGGCGTCGACGGCCACAACAGCCACACCAACATCTGCTCCGCCGGCGCCCGCGCGGGCTACTTCCTCTGGGCCGCCGGCGACCGCCCCAGCCCCGACTACGCCAACGCCCGCGTCATCCTGCTCATCTCCAGCCACCTGGAAACGGGCCACTACTTCAACCCCCACGCCCAGCGCATCATCGAGGCCAAACAGAAAGGCGCCCGCCTCATCACCTTCGACCCGCGCCTGAGCAACACCGCCTCCAAGAGCGACCTCTGGCTGCCCACCTGGCCCGGCAGCGAGACCTTCGTGCTGCTCGCCATCGCCAACCACCTCATCCAGCACGACCGCTACGACAGGGACTTCGTACGCCGCTGGGTCAACTGGGAAGAAACGCTCGCGGCGGTTGCGGACTCGCGATTGCCGATTTCGGACGAGAAGCTGCTCGCGGAGATCCAATCCGCCCGCTCCTTCGACGCCTTCGACCGCGTCCTGAAAGCCCTCTACGCCGAGTTCACCTTCGAGCGCGCCGCCGAGGAAGCCCAGGTGCCGGAAGATCGCATCCGGCAGGCCGCCGAGGTCGTCGCCGAGTGCCAGGGGCGGCTGGCGGCGCACGTCTGGCGCAGCGCCTCCATCGGCAACCGGGGCGGCTGGCAGGTGGCACGCTGCCTGTTCTTCCTCAACGTGCTCACCGGCTCGGTGGGCACGCGGGGCGGCACGGCCTTGAACAGCTGGAACAAGTTCGTCCCCAAGCCCTTCGACGCGCCGCCGCCGGGCACGGCCTGGAACGAGTTGCACCTGCCGCACGAGTGGCCCTTCGCCTTCTACGAGATGAGCTTCCTGCTGCCCCACTTCCTCGAAGAAGGCCGCGGCGACATCGACGTATACTTCACGCGCGTCTACAACCCGATGTGGATCAACCCCGACGGGTTCATGTGGCTCAAGGCCCTCAAGGACGAAGACAAGATCCGCTGCCACGTGGCGCTGACGCCCACCTGGAACGAGAGCGCCTGGTTCGCCGACTACGTCCTGCCGATGGGCCACGCCGGCGAACGGCACGACCTGATGAGCCAGGAGACGCACGCCGGCCAGTGGATCGCCTTCCGCCAGCCCGTCCGCCGCGTGGCCATGGAACGCCTCGGAAAAACCGTGCGCTTCACCTACGAAGCCAACCCCGGCCAGGTGTGGGAAGAGAACGAGTTCTGGATCGAACTCTCGGCCCACATGGACGCCGACGGCAGCCTCGGCGTGCGCAAGCACTTCGAAAGCCCCTACCGCCCCGGCGAGATCATCACCGTCGACGAGTACTACCGCTGGATCTTCGAAAACAGCGTACCCGGCCTGCCCGAAGCCGCCGCCGCCGAGGGCCTCACGCCGCTGGCCTACATGCGCAAGTACGCCGCCTTCGAAGTCACACGCGCCAACTACACGCCCTACGAACGCGAAGTGGGGCCGGACGAACCCGGCGTGGCGGTCGACGGCGTCCGCCGCGCCGGCTTCGGCACCCCCGGCCGCAAGCTCGAATTCTTCAGCCCCACGCTCCACGCCTGGGGCTGGCCCGAACGCACCTACACCCTCCCCTGGACGCTCAAGAGCCACGTCCACCCCGACGAGATCGACCGCGCCCGCGGCGAAATGCTGCTCCTGCCCACCTTCCGCCTGCCCACGCTCATCCACACCCGCAGCGCCAACGCCAAGTGGCTCTACGAACTGAGCCACAAGAACCCCGTCTGGATGCACCCCGCCGACGCCCGCCGCCTCGGCGTCAAAACCGGCGACCTGATCCGCGTCGAAACCGAGATCGGCTACTTCGTCGACAAGGCGTGGGTCACCGAAGGCATCAAGCCCGGCATCGTGGCGATGAGCCACCACCTGGGACGCTGGCGGCTCAAGGAGGACGAAGGCGTCAACCGGCAGGCCTCGAACGTCGTCGATCTGGCCGAACAGGGCGACGGCGGCTACGCGCTGCGCGTGCAGCCCGGCGCGCGGGCGTGGGACTCCTGGGACCCCGACACCAGCCGCATCTGGTGGGACGACGTGGGCGTGCACCAGAACCTGACCCACGGCGTCCACCCCGATCCCATCAGCGGCGCCCACTGCTGGCTGCAAAAAGCCACCAACGTGCGCAAAGCCGACCCCGGCGACCGCCACGGCGACGTGTTCGTCGATACCAACAAGTCGATGCAGGTCTACCGCCGATGGCTGGCGCTGACGCGCTCGGCGGTCGATCACAGCCCCGACGGCACGCGGCGCCCCTACTGGCTCAAGCGCCCGCTCAAGCCCGTCAAGGAAGCCTACCAGCTGCCGGAGCAGCCCTTCGGACGGTGAGCGCCACGGCCGTTAACCTCGTCGTGCAGCACACCGGCGAGATCGCCCGTCGCCGCTGCAAAGCATCCGGGGCACGAGCGCGACTTCAAACTCAGACCGTGAAAAGTCTTACCGGTGTTGCCGGTCTAATATCAACGCTCTGAAAAAGCTGTGCAAGCTTGCCCGCGTGTCATCCCGAACGAACGTGAGGGATCCCCGTCGGTAAAACCAGGCATCCATGGAATCGCTGGGGATCCCTCCTCCCTGCAGTCGTCGCGATGACACGGCT
>JBFGTT010000207.1:0-6420 GCA_041565995.1 Rhodothermales bacterium | reverse complement strand
GAGCGGCGGCGCGTACGTGCCGGCTTCGACGAGCGGCGCGATCAGCCCGGCGGCGGTCACCATGGCGACCGTCGCCGAGCCTTGCGAGACGCGCACGACGGCGGCCAGCGCGAAGGCCAGCAGCACCACCGGCAGGCTCGTGGCCGTCATCACCGACGCCAGCGCCTCGCCCACCCCTGTGGCCACGAGTACCTTGCCGAAGACGCCGCCGGCGCCCGTCACCAGGATGATCAGCCCCACCGGCTCCAGCGACTTCGTGGCGATGCGCTGCACCTCGTCGGCGCTGTAGCCGCGCCGGATGCCCAGCAGGTAGAACACCGCCAGCACCGCCAGGGTGAGCGCCGTGAAGGGATGCCCCAGGAAGCCCAGGGCGGCGCGCAGGGCGCTGCCTTCGGGCAGCCACACCGCCGAGCCGGTGCTCAGCAGGATCAGCGCCAGGGGGGTCACCACCAGCGCCAGCACCAGCCCGAAGCCCGGCAACTCGGCGCCCTCCCGCTCTGGCGGCGGCTCGACCTCCATGTAGGCGGGCACGTCCAGGTGGATCTTGCGCGCGATGTGCCGCCCGAAGAGGACGCCGCCGACGATGGTGGCGGGCAGCCCGGCGACGAGGCCGAAGAGGATCACCCAGCCGAGGTCGGCCCCGAGCAGCGCCGCCACGGCCACCGGGCCGGGCGTGGGCGGGATGAAGGCGTGCGCCACGGCCATCCCGGCCATCAGCGGGACGGCGTAGAAGAGCAGCGACCGGCCCGTGCGCCGCCCCAGGCTGTAGATGAGCGGGACGAACAGGATCAGCGCCACGTCGAAGAAGACGGGCACCGAGACGATCAGGCCCGTCAGGCCCAGCGCCCACGGCGCGCGCGCCTCGCCGAAGCGTCGCAGCAGCGTCGCGGCGATGCGTTCGGCGCCGCCCGAGACCTGGAGCATCTCGCCGAACATGGCTCCCAGCCCCACCACCACGGCGATGTAGCCCAGCGTGCTGCCCATCCCCTCGCGCACCGTGTCGGCGACGTCGGCCAGGGGTACGCCGCCGACGACCGCCACCACCAGGCTCGTCAGGAGCAGCGCCACGAAGGCTTGCAGGCGCACGACGATGACCAGCACCAGCAAGAACGCAACCCCTGCCGCCGCCAGGATCAGCAAACCGAGCGTGGACATGGGCGCCTGGGGGATAGGTGTGGACGTGTGTAGGTATGGACGTGGGGACAATCGGGAGGTAGAAGGTAGAAGGAGCTAACAAGACCTTCGAGATTCGACATTCCTTGTTCGACCTTGGACCTTCAAGAACCCTCCCATACCCCCATCCTCCCACACGGCCTCAGGGCCTCTGGCCCGTTGGGGAGGCGGGCAGGCGGCGGATCTTGATGGCGCGGTACCAGACGGGGTCGCCGTGGTCCTGCAGGACGATGTGGCCGGATTTGACCATGCCGTAGTCGGGATAGTCTTTCCACTTGCTTTTGGCCACGCGCTGCTTCCAGTCGTCGCTCCAGAGTTCGTATTCGACGATCTTGACGCCGTTGAGCCAGTGTTCGACGTGCGGGCCGTCGGCCAGGATGCGCACGCTGTTCCACTGGCCGGCGGGGCGGACGACGTTTTGGGCGGGCGGGTGCACGTCGTAGTTGGCGCCGGCCATGCGGACGGGGCCGTTGGCGGCGTCGGGGTGGGCGGCGTCGTCGAGGACCTGCATTTCGGGGCCGGTTTGCCAGGGCGTGTCGTGGTCCTCGTCGGCGCGGAACATGATGCCGCTATTGCCGCCGGGCGAGATTTTCCATTCGAGTTTCAGGTCGAAGTTTTCGAACGTCTCGCGGGTGACGATGTCGCCGTTGCCGTCGCCGTCGAAGTAGAGGGCGCCGTCCCGGGCGTGCCAGCCTCTGGGGAGGGTGTCGCGCTGGAAGCCGCGCCAGGCGTCGAGGGAGGCGCCGTCGAAGAGCAGCATCCAGCCCTCGGCTACTTCGGCGTCGGTGAGCGTGTTGACGGTGTCGCTCATGGCTTCCATCCCCTCCGCATTGACGTTCGCTTGTTGCTGGACTTGATAGCATCCGGCGGTCAGCAGCAGGCACAGGCCGAGCGCCGCGCCCGCCGTCATCGTAGCAGATCGGTGCATGGGTTTACCGGGTTGGAATGATGAAGGTCAGAACCCCTTCGACGAGACGCTTTTACGTCCACACGTCCACACGTACCCTCGTCCTCTCGTCACCCCGTCTTGTAGGCCTCGGCGAGTTGGTCGCGGACGCGTTCGAGCAGGGCTTTCGTGGCGCGGATGCCGTCCGGCTCGCTGAGCGCGTTGCCCTCGTATTCGATGCCGACGTAGCCCCGGTAGCCGGCGTCGAGGACGACCTTCATCATGCGCAGGTAGTCCGTCTCGACGCAGTTGCCGGCTTCGTCGAAGTCGTTGGCTTTGGCGCTGACGGCCTTCGCGTAGGGCATCAACTCGGCCACGCCCTGGTAGCGGTCGTACCAGGTGCCGCCGCCGACGTGGAAGTTGCCGAAGTCGGGCAGGGTGCCCACGCGCGGGTGATCGACCTGCTGCATCACGCCGGCGAGCCACGCGCCGTTGCTCGAAAGTCCGCCGTGGTTTTCGACGATGACGTTGATGGCGTGGGGGTCGGCGTATTCGCAGAGGCGGCGCAGGCCGTCGGCGGAGAGCCGTTGCTGTTCTTCGTAGCTCAGGGCGGCGTCGCTGCGGGCGTTGACGCGGATGGAGTGGCAGCCCAGGAAGGCGGCGGCCTCGACCCATTGGTGGTGGTTTTCGACGGCCTGCGTGCGTTGGGCTTCGTCGGGGTCGCCCAGGTCGCCTTCGCCGTCGCACATGATGAGCAGGCTGCGGACGCCCTCGCCGTCGGCGCGGGCCTTGAGTTCCTTCAGGTACGCCGCATCCCTGGCCTTGTCCTTGAAGAACTGGTTGACGTACTCGACGCCGTCGAGGCCGAAGTCTTGCCGGGCGGTGCGGGCGAAGTAGAGGTTGTCCATCTTCCCGCCGAAGAGGGTCTTGTGCAGCGACCACTGGGCCAGCGAGATCTTGAAGAGCGGGTTGGCCGAGGCGGCCCGGAGGGGCCGGGCGGACCATCCGGCCAGGCCGAGGGCGCCGGTAGCGGCGGCGGCGCGTTTGAGGAAGTCGCGGCGGTGCATCATGCGGGATCTCCAGGGTTTGCGTGGTCAGGTTGGGGGGAAGGCGAGCCTTGGGGCGTTCACGGGCGTTCCTCCGCCGCAGCGGCGCGCGCCATCTCGGCGTCGCCGAGGGTCTTATTCGGCAGCACCTTGTCTTTGAACGTCACGGCGAAGAAGAGCAGCACGACGGCGGCGAAGGCGGCGGGGATGAACCAGAAGCTCTGCCACTGGCCCAGCGACAGCGCGCCGGACGTGCCCAGGAAGAGGTTGTAGACGTTGCCGGCCACCTGCGCGCCGATGAGCATGCCGACGCCGTAGGTGACGAACACCAGGAAGCCCTGCGCCTGCCCCCGGATGGCGGCGGTCGACTTTTTGTCCACGTAGATCTGGCCCGTGACGAAGAAGAAGTCGTAGCAGATGCCGTGCAGGAGGATGCCCAGGATGATGATCCAGAAGACGCTTGCGGGGGCGGCCAGGGCGAAGAGCACGTAGCGCAGCACCCAGGCGCCCATGCCCGCCACCAGCATCCACTTGACGCCCAGGCGGACGAAGAAGAACGGCATGAGCAGCATGAAGACGACCTCCGACATCTGCCCCAGCGTCTGCGTGCCGGCGATGTTCGTGAAGCCGGTGGCTTCCAGGAAGATCTGGGTGAAGTTGTAGTAGGCTGCCAGCGGGATGCAGATCAAGAGCGAGCTGATGATGAAGATGTAGAAGGGGCGGCTGCCGAGTTGTTTGAGCGCGTCGAGGCCGAGGATGCTGCGCACCGACACCTTCTCGCCGGCGGCGGGCGGCGGCGTGTGCGGCAGCGTGAAGCTGTAGAGGCCGAGCAGGATGCTGGCGACGCCCGTCGTGTAGAGCGGCAGGGGCGTCTGTTCGGGCAGCACGTCGCCCACGAAGAGCCCCAGCACGAAGCTGATGAACAGGCCCGCCACGATCCACCCGATGGTGCCGAAGACGCGGATTCTGGGAAACTGCTTCTCCTGGTCGGTGATGTTGTGGAAGGCGAGCGAGTTGGCCAGGCCCAGCGTGGGCATGTAGCACAGGTTGTAGAGCAGCAGCAGCAGGATAAAGACCGTAGGCGCCCCGCTCGTCGAGGGCACGACGAGCATCACGAGGCCGCCGAGCAGGTGCAGCACGCCCAGCACCTTTTCCGTCGAGAAGTAGCGGTCGGCGATCAGGCCGAGGAAGAAGGGCGCCACGATGGCCGCGACGGGGTTGACCGTATAGGGCCAGTGCGTCAGGTCCTCCATGCCGTGGTTGGTCATAAAGACGGCGACCGTCGTGTACCAGGCTCCCCAGACGAAGAACTGGAGGAACATCATGGCGCTCAGGCGGGCGTTGATCGACCGATTCATGGGCCTTTCGTTTGGTAGCGGCGGGGGTTATTCGAGGCGGAGGGCGTCGCGGAAGCGTTGCGGGGTGACGTAGCGCGTGTGAAAGCGTTGCCAGTCGTCGGGATGGCGTCGGTAGACGGGGTCGTCTTCGAGGCGTCCCGGCGGCGAGTCGTAGGCGGGCGTGTCGTGGGAGGGCAAGGGCAGCACCGTCTTCGAGAAGCCCGTGTTATAGTCGCCGTCTTTGACCCATCCGTCGCCGACGAGCACGAAGTCGCGTCGCCAGCCTTCGGGCGGCGGCGGGGGTTCGGCAAAGCGGAAGGCCAACTCGTCGCCGGCGTTCATGATGACGTAGCGGTCGTCCACCCGGCGCAAGAGTTCGCGTACGTCGCCGAAGCGGGTGTAGTAGCCGACGAGGTCGCGCCAGGCCTGTTCCCGGCCTGCGAGGCGGTCGTAGTGGGGCACTTCGGGCGAGGAGCGGTCGGCCTCGGTCACCTCGGAGAAGCCGCGATAGCGCAGCAGGGCGGTTTCCGGGTCGAGGCGGTGGGTACGGACCTCGGCGCGGGGCCGGGGGGCGGCCCAGGCCAGCGCGTCCCAGAATATCTCCATATTCGTGCGTAAGCGCAAGCGCCGGGGCGTGCCGGGCCGGAAGACGCCGTCGAGGTCGATCAGGATGGTTTTTTCTTTGCCGGCGGGGAAGCCCAGGCCGTCCTTGGCGGTGATCCAGCCGCCCTGCCCGTCGGGTACGTCGAGGCGCAGGCCCTGCGGCGGCCCGTGCCGGCCCTGGCTCAGGGCGACGTTGATGGAGCTGTCGGTGGGGCGGATCCAGCCGGAGGCCAGCAGCAGCAGCGGCGCGTCGGTCGGGGCGTCGTCGCCGAGTTCTATTTCGACGAAGTGATCGCGCGTGAGGCCCTGGTAGCGGCCTCGCCCGAAGGTGTCGAGGTAGCGCTGGTCGCGGGTGCGGACGACGTCGGTCACGTCGCGTCCGTGGTCGTCCCAGGCGCGGGCGACGGGGCGCGGCGGCGCGGTGGTATGCACGGCGAGGGCGGGTGGCGGGAAGGCGAAGCGTTCGTCGACGAACACCTCGGTGTCTGCCGGGTGATCGACGGCCAGGAGCGCGACGTGGTCGAAGAAGTGCGTCTCCCAGAGTTCGGCGGTGATGCGCACGTCGTAGAAGCCGTCTTGCGCGGCGAGTTGATCGCCCCGGATCTTGACCCAGTCCTCGGTCATCATCACCCCGGCGGTCTCCTGTGCGTTGATGCGCAGGCCCAGGGGCGAGCGCCAGAGGAAGTCGGTCACGAAGCGCATCTGCCGGCCGTCGAAGGCGAAGACCCAGGGGCAGGAGCCTTTGAGGCGTTGCTGGGCGGAGATCACCTGGTCCGAGAGCAGGTCGAACTCGGCCTGCACGTCGCCGTTGGGCCAGATGATGCGGGCCACGTCGGCCACGAGGTACTCGCCCAGGCCGAAGTGGACGACGGGGCCGGTGATGGGTTGTTTCTGGAAGAGCAGCCCGGCGCGGATCTCGATTTCGCCGCCGATGCCGAAGGAGTTGATGCGCTGGTCGCCGAGGGCGGTGGCGGCGCGTGGGCGGATCTCTTTCCAGTGGTAGGGCCGGGCGCCGAGGTTGACGAGGCGCACCGGCTGGCCGTCCGTCGAGAGCCGGACGAGGTCGAGTCGGCCGTCGCCGCTGAGGTCTTCGACGGCGAGGATGCCGGCCAGGTCGGCGTCGTCGAGCGGCTGGAGGGCGTGCTGCGTGTCGCTGAGCCAGAGGCGTCCGGCTTCGGGGGCGGAGGCCAGCAGGTCCGGCCCGCCGTGGTTGTCGAAGTCGAGGGCGACGAGGCGGACGGCGCCGGGGCGGAGCGTTGCGGGGGGATCGTCCCACCGGGCCACTTCGGCGGCGGTCCAGGCGGCTGCGCCGCCGGGGTCGGAGAGGCGCAGGACGGCGCCGTCGGCCTGCAGGGCCACCAGGTCCACGGTGCCG
>JBFGTT010000206.1:0-6490 GCA_041565995.1 Rhodothermales bacterium | reverse complement strand
GCACTCGTTGCGCACGGCGATGCCGAAGTAGTCGTTGAGCGCCGCCGTGACCAGGCCGTGCGGCAGGCCCTTGATGTTGAAGGTAACCACGCCGATGCGGTCGGCCACCTCGAGGCGGTGCGAGCCGTAGATGTGCAGGTTAGCGATGGCGTCGAGGCGTTCGAGGGCGTACTGCGTCAGGGCGCGCTCGTCCTCTTCGATCACGTCCATCCCGATGCGACCCATCAGGTAGAGCGTCGTCGCCAGCGCCAGCGCGCCGGGGATGTTGGGCGTACCGGTCTCCTCGCGCGCGGGCAGGTCTTCGACGATCTTGTAGCGTTTCGTATCGACGAAAGAGACGATGCCGCCGCCCACTTCCTGCGGCTCCAGCCCGGCAAAGAGCACCTTGCGCGCTACGATGACGCCCGGACTGCCCGGCGTGTAGATCTTGTGCCCGCTCAGGCACAGCACGTCGAGGGTCTCTTCGGGCGTGTCGGTGACCATCGTGATGGGCAGGTGCGCGGCGCTCTGCGCGGCGTCCACCACCAAGAGCGCCCCCGCTTGGTGCGCCAGCCGGGCGATCTCGTGCACCGGGTTGGTGATGCCCGTGACGTTCGAAGCCGCCGTGATGGCGACGTAGTTGAGCCGCTCGGCGTTTTCTTCGACGGCCCGCCGTAGCGCCGCCATGTCTACGCGGCCCGCCTCGCCGTCCGGATCTTTTTCGACGGGCACGTGCACGACGCGGCCCATGTGCTTGCGGTGGGGCAGGTCGTTGGCGTGGTGCTCCATCATGGTGGTGATGGCTACGTCGCGTTCGGGGCGCTGCTGGGCCAGGATGCGGGCCATGCGGTTGAGCGCGCCGGTGACGCCGTTGCCGCAGAAGACCGCCGTGTAGGCGTCCGTCGCCCCCACAAAATCGAGCACGATCTGATGGGCGTGCTCGTAGAGCGCCGTCATGATGCGGGCGCCGAAGTGGAGTTGCGAGTGCGTGTTGGCGTAGTGCGCCAGCGCCCGGTGGACGATTTCGTCGGTGACCCGCAGGTACAGGTTGGAGGCGGCGCTGTCGAGGTAGGTTCGGCGCGCGGTGCGGCCGTCGGCTAGGCGGTAGCGCGTGTCGAGGCCGTAGAAGGCCGGGCGCAGCGTTTCGAGCAGGGCGCGGCGCTCCTCCACCGTGCCGAAAGGCTCGATCCGGGGCGATTGCAGCAGTTCCATAAAAGTCTATGGCCGAAAAACTAAAAGGGGGCGGATCGGCGCGTCCCCGGGGTCGATGCGAGGCGGCCCCGCGAGCGCCGCAGGATGCGTTGAAGGTACGAAAGATCGGCGGGGATAAAAAACGGAAGCGCTTCCGGGGCCGCGTCCGCCGGCTGAGTTCACCGAGGATTCGCCGCTGCGCCACGCGGGCTTCAATCGCTACGAGAGCACGATCTCCTTGCGCAACCGCGCCACGGGGATGTTGAGTTGCTCGCGGTACTTCGTCACGGTGCGGCGGGCGATCTGGAAGCCGCGTTTCTCCAGCATCGCGGCGATCTTCTGGTCCGAGAGCGGGCGGGCCTTGTCCTCCTTCTCGATGATGCTCTCGATGATGGCCTTGACTTCCTTGTTCGAGACGTCCTCGCCGCTGTCGGTGGTCAAGCCCTCGGAGAAGAAATATTTGAGTTCGTAGACGCCGAAGTCCGTCTGCACGTATTTGCCGTTGACCACGCGGCTGACCGTCGAGATGTCCATCAGGATGATGTCGGCCACGTCTTTGAGGATCATGGGCCGCAGGTGGCCCTCGCCGTAGCGGAAGAAGTCCTCCTGGAGTTGCACGATGGCGTCCATCACCTTGAGCATGGTCTGGCGGCGCTGGTTGATGGAGTTGATGAACCAGCGGGCCGACTCGAACTTGTTCTTGAGGAACTGCCGGGTTTCGTCGTCGACGCCGTTGCGCGTCCGCTGGCTGCGTCGTTGTTCCGCCGAGAGTTGTTCGAGCATGGCGCGGTACTGCTTCGAGACGCGCAGTTGCGGGGCGTTGCGGCCGTTGAGCGTGATGATGAAGGTGTCGTCGATGAAGCGGACCGTAAAGTCGGGCGTGATGTAATTTTGCTGGGCGGTGAATTCGCCCTCGCCGGGTTTGGGATCGAGGTGCTGGATGAGGTCGAAGCCGGCTTTGAGCGTGGCGTCGTCGATGTCGAGTTTTTTCTTGATCTGGCTGAAGTGTTTCATGGTGAAGGCTTTGTAGGCCTTCGTCAGGATGGCGATGGCGACCGCGCGCCCGGCGGTGCGTTCGGGCAGGTTGTGGAGTTGTACCAGCAGGCACTCGCGCAGGTCGCGTGCGGCGATGCCGACGGGTTCGAGCCGCTGGATGCGGTGCAGCACGCGCTCGACGTCGTCTTCGTTGAGCATCGTGCCGTGGTTGAACATGATGTCGTCGACGATGGATTCGAGGGGGCGGCGCAGGTAGCCGTCTTCGTCGATCGAGCCGATGATCTGTTCGGCGACGAGTTGTTCGGTCTCGTCGAAGTCGAGGAAGGCGAGCTGATCCATCAGGCGCTCGGCCATCGAGATGCGGGCGGGCATGGGCAACTCGCGGCGGTCTTCGTCGTCGCTGCTGCGGTCTACGCGGGCTTTGTGTCCGTAGAGATCGTCGGCGTTGTTGAGCAGTTCGTCCCAGTCGTAGTCGTTGTCGTTGCCCTGTTCGTCGCGGGTGTCGGCGTCCTCGCGTACCGGTTCGGCGTCCTGCACGTCGTCCTCGATGGGTTCCTCCTGGTCGAGGATTTCTTCTTCCTCGAGGCCTTCTTCGAGCAGCGGGTTGGACTCCAGCTCGGTCTTGATGCGTTGTTCGAGCGCCAGCGTAGGCAGTTGCAGCAGCTTGATGTACTGGATCTGCTGCGGCGAGAGCTTCTGCTGGAGTTTTAGCTGTTGTCGAAGGTTGAGCATGGGGACTTCCGGTCTACTCGATCAGCGTCCGGCGGCGGGGCAAAGCGCCTGGCGGCGTTCGGTGCAGGCTTGCCGGAACGCCGCGTACCACGCCGCGCCGTACTTGCGTACGAGCGGCTCGCGCAACAGGTCTGCCAGCTCGATGCCGTGCCGCCGTCCGTGCCGCCGGGCCGGGTCGCACAGCCCGATCTGCTCGTAGTTGAGCACTTCGGAGGCGCCTACGCGCTCGACGCGCACGGGAAAGAGGTGGCAGGAGAGGGGCTTGGGAAAATTGAGGCGCCCGGCCAGGTGGGCTTTCTGCAGGGCGCACTTGGCCACCGGCCCGTCGTAGGTGACGAAGACGCACTCGGCCCCGTCGACGCAGTTGGTGGCGTAGGCGCCCGGCTCGACTTCCTCCCAGACGCCCTCGCGCTCGATGACGGCGAGGGCTTCAGGCCGCAGGTATTTGCGCACGCGGGGCAGCGCGGCTTCGAGCACGGCGCGTTCCTCCGGCTCCAGGGGGGCCCCTGAGTCGCCCTGCACGCAGCATGCGCCGAGACACGCCCCCAGGTTGCAGGCGAAGGGCGCCTCGAGCAGCGCGTCGGAAATGAGGATGTCGTCCACTACAAACATAATGCCTGAAACGTAGCGCTGACGATTTTGTTTGTCAATACGTGGGCCGCCTTACCGGCATTTGTAACCCGCTTCGTACAAGAAATGTGAGGGAGCGCACGAAAGGGGGCACGGAAGAGCCTGCCGCCGCACCGTAACACGTATCGGGCACGCCCCCGCTTTCTTTAGAGACGCGGCGCTGACGCAGGCTTGTCACCGCGCGCGCGTATCTTGGAAAGGTCCGCTGCCCCGCCAAACCGCCCGATTCCGCCATGGACTCTCCATCCAGCGCCCTCACGCCGGGCCTGCACCCCAAGGAAGAGGATTACGAGAAGATGCTGCGCCCGAGGACGCTCGACGAGTTCATCGGCCAGCAGAAAATCAAGGACAACCTGCGCGTGTTCGTCACCGCCGCCCTGCAACGCGGCGAAACGCTCGACCACGTGCTGCTCTCCGGCCCTGCCGGCTTGGGCAAGTGCATCACCGCCGACAGCCTGATCCTCACCGGGCGCGGGTGGGTGCCCTTCCGCGACCTGATCCCGCCGGGCATGACGCCCGATAGCAGCCGCCCGCTGGAGGTTTCGGTCTACGGCGTGGGCGGCCTCGAAACGACCTCCCACGTCTACGCCAGCGGCACCGTGCCCACCCGCCGGATCACCACGCGCTCCGGCTTCGTGCTCGAAGGGACGCCGCATCATCCGGTGCTGGCGGCCACGCCCGAGGGACCTGCGTGGAAACGGTTGGATCAACTCTCGGCGGACGACTACGTAGCCATCGGGCGCGGGCTCGACGTGTGGGGCGAGGCCCGGCAGGCGACCTGGAAGCCGGATGCCCCCGCGCACCGCCGCCGGAGCGAGGTTCGCGTCCCCTCGCTGCACGCGGCCCTGACCGAAGGACCCGCCGCCGTTGAGCGGCGCACGGCCTACGCCGGGCACCTGGAGACGGTCGAACGCGCCGCCGCGGTGGCCGCGCTGCCCGACGTAGCAGAAGCCTACACGCTCGCGCTCGACGCCGATCTGGCCTACCTGCTGGGCGTGCTCGTCGCAGGCGGGCACGTGGAACAAGGCAGCGGCTTTCCAGCCTTCGTCGTCACGTGCGACGAGCCGGAGATGCAGGTCGAACTCCGCCGCATCAGCCGCCGGCATTTCGGGAGAGCGCCTCGTGCGGGCACGTATGGCGGCAGCGCAGCCCGCTTGCGGTTCGGCCAGGACCTTGGGCGCACGTGCCTGGCGCTCGGCCTGGAGGCGGCGGCGGCAGGCGAGCGATCCGTGCCCTCCGCCGTCCTGACAAGCCCGCGCGAGGTCGTCGTCGGGTTTTTGCAGGGACTCTTCGACGCCGGCGGGCGTGTCCGGCGAGCAGGCTACGTGGCGCTGGGCACGCGCTCCGAACGGCTCTCGCGCGAGGTGCAGTTGCTGCTGGCGAACCTCGGCATCATGGCCCGGCGCACCGAGAAGCAGGGCGCCGGCGCCGCCTGCTGGCAACTCGTCGTCGGCGGGCCGGAGGCGGTGCTTTTTCGCGAGCGGGTGGGATTCCGCCTCTCGCGCAAGCGTGCGCGGGCGGCGGGCCTGCGCGGGCGCCGGGGATGCAGCCGCAGCGGAAATCAGGTCCCGGCGGCCCTGGCCGATCCGCGCATCTACTGGGATCGCGTGGCCGAGGTCCGGGCGTCGGAGGCCGAAGCGTTCGATTTCGTGGTGCCCGGCACGCACTCCTTCGTCGCCAACGGGTTCTTCAATCACAACACCACGCTGGCGTTCATCGTGGCCGAAGAGATGGGCGCCGGCATCACCACCAGCAGCGGCCCCGTCCTCGACAAACCCGCCTCGATGGCCGGCATCCTGACCAACCTCAACGAGGGCGACGTGCTCTTCATCGACGAGATCCACCGCCTCAGCCCCGTCGTCGAAGAGTACCTCTACTCGGCCATGGAGGACTACCGCATCGACATCGTCATCGACGCCGGCCCCAACGCCCGCAGCGTCAAACTCACGCTGCCGCCCTTCACGCTCGTGGGCGCCACCACGCGCAAGGGCCTGCTGACGGCCCCGTTGCGCGCCCGCTTCGGCATTGACTTTCGCTACGACTACTACACCGCCGACCTGCTCCAGCGGATCGTCCTGCGTTCCGCCGGCATCTTGCGCGTCGAGATCGACGAGGAGGGCGCTTTCGAGATCGCACGCCGCAGCCGGGGCACCCCCCGCATCGCCAACCGCCTGCTGCGCCGCACGCGCGACTTCGCCGAGGTCGAAGCCGACGGTCGCATCACGCGCGCCCTGGCCGACCACGCCCTCAACGCCCTCGACGTCGACCAGGAGGGCCTCGACGACATGGACGCGCGCATCCTGCTGACGCTCATCGAAAAGTTCGGCGGCGGCCCGACGGGGCTGGCGAACCTGTCGGTTTCGGTGGGGGAGGACGCCGGCACCATCGAGGAGGTCTACGAGCCGTACCTGATCCAGGAGGGTTACCTCGAACGCACGGCGCGGGGCCGCGTCGCCACGCCGCGCGCCTACGCTCACTTCGGCCTCGCCCCGCCCGCTCACACCGGCAATCTCTTCGGCACGTGATCCCGCCTCGCAAAACGACAGCGCTCCGGCGGCGCGCGGCTGCCGGAGCGCTGAATCTATGGAAAAAGAGCCTGACGGGCGTCAGTTGAGCCGGTACTTCATCTCGGCGGCGAAGCGGTCGAGCTTCTTGCGGATCGTCTCGCGCGCCTCCCCGGTTTTCTCTTCGATGACGCCGACGAGCCGCTCGCGTTTGCCTTCGTAGCGGTCCACGTCGTCGTCCGTCAGCACGCCCCAGGCTTCTTGGATGCGGCCTTTGAACTGCTTCCAGTTGCCGGTTGCCTGTTGTTCTCTGGCGGTCTCCACCGTTGTACCTCCTGGTTTGTTGATCGATCTACGAATGCGGCCCGTTGAGCGCCGCGATTATTGGTACCGCCGGCGAGGACGCGGTGTCCCGTCAGGCCGGCGACGTTCAGAGTTCGTCACAGCCGTAACAGGAT
>JBFGTT010000205.1:0-6503 GCA_041565995.1 Rhodothermales bacterium | reverse complement strand
GGTTCACACGGCTTTTTTCCGCGTTGAGCGGACAATCCGGTCTCTCCCCGACTAGAGGGCCTGCGCGACCACCTGATGCGAGCCAGTGATTAGCAGCACGTCGGCCTCGGTGGCCTCGCGCTCGAACCACGCCCGCCCTTGCGCCACGCTGCCGCCCTCCACGACGGCGGCGCCGTGGGCGCGCAGCAGCGCCGCCAGGGCCTCCGCCGCCAGGGCACGCTCGCCGGTCAGGCGTAGCGGGAAGACCGTCGCTTCGGCCTCGGCCAGCAGGCGGACCATCGCGGTCACGTCTTTGTCGCGCAAGGTCCCGAAGAGCACGCAGAGGCGGCCCTGCCGGGCCTCGCGTTGGGCCTGCGCGAACGCCAGCGCCGCCGCTAGTCCGTCGGCGTTGTGGGCTACGTCGGCCAGGACGAGGGGGGTGCGCCGAAGGAGTTCCAGGCGCCCCCGCAGGCCGGCCAGCCGCCGCACCTGGCCCAGGCCGGCGTAGATGGGATCGGGGTTTCGGCGCAGATCCTCAAAAAGGATTTCGGCGGCGCGGAGGGCCAGGCAGGCGTTGGTCTGCTGGTGCAAGCCGGGCAACCCGACCCGCAGGGCGTCGTAGATCCGCACGTGCGTCTCGACGCGCAGCCTCAGGCCGTCGAGCGAAGCGTGCGCCGCGTGCACCCTCGCCTCGTCCTGCACGCGGTGCAGCGGCGCCCCCTGCGCGGCGGCGGCGGTCCGAATCACGGCGACGACTTCGGGCTGCGCGGCGGCCGTCAGAACGGGCACGCCGGGCTTGATGATGCCCGCCTTCTCCCGCGCGATCTCCGGCAGCGTGCTGCCCAGGATGTCGGTGTGGTCGAGGCCGATGTTGGTGATGACGGCCAGGCGGGGGCGGAGGATGTTGGTGGCGTCGAGGCGTCCGCCCAGGCCCGTCTCCACCACGGCCAGGTCCACGTTTTCTTCGGCGAAGTAGAGCAGGCTCAGCGCGGTGGTGAACTCGTAGACGCTGGGGCGTAGCGCGTCGGCGGCGTTGCGGAAGCGGGCCACGGCGTCGGCGACCCAGGCTTCGGGGGCCGGTACGCCGTCGAGGCGCATGGCCTCGGCGACGGAGCGGAGGTAGGGGGAGGTGTGCAGGCCCACGCGCCGCCCGCTGGCCGTGGCGACGGCGGCCAGCATCGAGGCCGTCGAGCCTTTGCCGTTGGTGCCGGCCACGTGTACGCTCTCGAAGCGCTCGTGCGGGCGTCCCATGGCCTCCATCAGCGCCGCGATGCGTTCCAGGCCGGGGTGGAAAGCGGCCTTGCCCTGTTCGTCGAACCGGGGCAGCGTGCGCAGGTAGGCGGTGGCGTCGTCGAAGGTCATCGGGGCAGGTCGTAGGCGGGGCGTCGGGGGGGGATTCCTCCAACCTGGCATGCCGGGGTAAGGTTTGCTGCGGTGGGCGCGACGGGCTTCGAAAGAAGGGCTTCGGCTGCACGAGCAGTCCCGATTCCTGCGTCTGGAGAAAGTTTCCTTTTGTGCGACGCAGAAAGTCCTTAAATTGCAAAACCGAAGAGAGCACGCCGGTCCGGGACATCCTTCACGCCGAGCAGGGTATGGACGCGCGCCTGTCAGAGCGACTGAGCGCGGCACGCCTCCGCCGGTTCGTTGGGCGAGACGTTGAACGCGAGCTTTTCCTCTCCGCGCTGCACGCGACGGAGTTGCCTTTCTTTGTCCTGCACGTCTACGGGCCGGGCGGCATCGGCAAGACGACGCTGCTGCGCCTCTTCGTCTCGCTCTGCGCCCAGGTCCAGGCGCCGGCCATCCACCTCGACGCCCGCGGCATCGCCCCCACGCCGGCGGCTTTCGTGGAGGCGCTGCAAGGCGCGATGGGCCTGGAGGCCGACGAGGCGCCCGCGCAGGCCCTGGCCGCCGCCGCCCGGCGGCACATCCTCCTGATCGACACCTACGAGATGCTCGCGCCGCTCGACGCCTGGCTGCGCGACGTCTTCCTGCCCGAGCTGCCCCAGCACGTGCTCGTGGTGACGGCGGGCCGCCAGCCCCTCTCGCCCACCTGGCACGCCGACCCCGGCTGGCAGGCGCTCCTGCGCGAGGTGCCGCTGCGCGCCCTCAGCCGCGACGAGAGCCTCCAGTACCTGACGCAGCGCCGCGTGGCGACCGGGCAGCACCGCGCCGTGCTGGCCTTCACGCACGGCCACCCGCTGGCCCTCTCGCTCGTGGCCGACCTCTTCGACCAGCGCCCCGGCCTGCATTTTCAGCCCGACGCCGCCCCCGACGTCATCAAGACGCTCGTCGAGCAGTTCGTCCAGCGGGTGCCCGGCCCGGCCCACCGCGCCGGCCTCGAAGCCAGCGCCCTCGTGCGCGTGGTCAACGAAGCGCTGCTGGCCGAGATGCTCTCGACGCCCGACGCGCGCGAGATCTTCGAATGGATGCGCGGCGTCTCGTTCATCGAATCCGGCCCCTTCGGCCTCTTCCCGCACGAACTGGCCCGCGACGCCCTCAGCGCCGACCTGCGCTGGCGCAACCCCGACTGGTTCGCCGAACTCCACCAGCGCGCCCGCACCTACTATGCGCGCCGCCTGAACCAGACGCACGGGCAGGACCAGCAGCGCGTCCTCTCGGACTACATGTACCTGCACCGCGACAACCCGGTCATCAAACCCTTCCTCGACTGGCAGGAGACCGGCAGCGCCGTGCCCGACGCCGCCTCCGAGGCCGACTGGCCCGTCCTCTGCGACATGGTGGCCCGCCACGAAGGCGACGCCTCCGCCCGCCTGGCCGCCTACTGGTTCAAACGGCAGCCCGAAGGCGTGCTCGTCTTCCGAGGCGCCGAACACGAACCCATCGGCTTCCTGACGATGGTGGCCGTGCACCAGGCCACCGAAGAAGACCGACGGGCCGACCCCGCCCTCCGCGCCGCCTGCCGCTTCCTCGACGAACACGCGCCCCTGCGTCCGGGCGAACGCGCGACGCACTTCCGCTTCTGGATGGCCCGCGACGACTACCAGGCCGTCTCTTCCACCCAGAGCCTCGTCCTGCTCAAGATCGCCCAGCACTACCTGACCAACGCCGACCTGGCCTACTCGTTCTTCCCCTGCGCCGACGCCGACTTCTGGGGCCCCTTCTGCGCCTACGCCGAACTGACGCGCTTGCCGGAGGCGGACTACGAGGTCGGCGGGCGGCGCTACGGCGTCTACGGGCACGACTGGCGCGTCGTGCCGCCCATGATGTGGCTCGACCACCTGGCCGCGCGCGAGCTCGACACCACGTCCGAACCCATCCCGCCGCCGCGCACCGAGACGCTGGTGGTGCTCAGCGTGTCGGGGTTCGAGCGGGCCGTGCGCGAGGCGCTGCGGGCCTACGCCCGGCCCTACACCCTGCGCGACAACGCGCTGCTGCGCTCGCGCCTGGTGCTCGAGGCCGCCGGCAGCGAGGCGGACGAGGTCGAACGCATCGAGGCCGTGCGCCGCCTGCTCAAGGAGGCCGCCGACCTGCTGCAAGCCTCCCCGCGCGAGACCAAGTACTACCGCGCCCTCTACCGGACCTACTTCCACCCGGCCTCCACCCAGGAACAGGCCGCCGAGCTGCTGGATCTGCCGCTGAGCACCTTCCGCCGCCACCTCAAGACCGGCATCCAGCGGATCACCGAGCATCTGTGGCAGCGGGAAATCGGCCTTTCCGGCTCCTGATCGGGTAATTGTGAAGAAAATGAGCGCATAATGAGCGGTTTTTGATCTGGCACGTGGACGGCGGGCGGTGTTATCCTCAGGCAGTCGGTTCAGGCAGTCGGTTTTTAATAGCCCTAACGCCATGCACGCACCGAACGGAAACGCCGACCCCGCCCGGCTCGCGGCGGCCCTCATTGATGCCTGGAACGCCCACGACATCGAGCGGGTGGTGGCCCTCTACGCCTCCGATTACGAGGGCGAGGACGTAGCCGAGCCGGCGCCCTTGCGCGGCCCCGCCGCCGGCCGCCGCTCCGCCGAACGCTACCTGCGCGCTTTTCCGGACCTGCGCTGGTCCGTCGAGCGCGTGCTGGCGCAGGGCGAGACCGTCGTGCTGGTGTGGACGGCGCAGGGCACGCACAAGGGCACGCTGCTGCACATCCCGCCTACGGGCCGCCTCGTCGAAGTGCGCGGCATCTCGGTGCTGGAAGTCGACGACGGCAGGGTGCGCCGGGGCACGGTGGTGTGGGACGTAGCCGGGCTGCTGCGCGCCGTGGGCCTGCTGCCTGATCTGCAACTCGAAGCCTGATTCCCGTTCACCAAACCCCTCCGAGGTACCGCCATGTCTGCGCAGGAAAACAGCAAGATCGCCCGTTCCATCTACACCGCTTACAACGACCGCCGTTTCGACGCCGCCCTCGGGCACGTGGCGCCGGGTGCTGAGATCGTCAACGTGGCCACCGGCGCCGTCGCGCGGGGGCCGGAGGGCTTCCGGGCGTTCCTGGAAGGTTGGGCGACGGCCTTTCCCGATTCCCTCGTCGAGGTCACCAACGTGATTGCCTCCGGCGACCAGGTGACGGTCGAATTCATGGGGCGGGGCACGCACACCGGCCCGCTGCAAACACCCGGCGGCGCCGTCCCCGGCACGGGCCGCCGCGTCGAGATCCACTTCTGCGACGTGATCAAGATGCAGGGCGGCAAGGTGGCCGGCCTGCGCACGTATTTCGACCTGGCTACGATGATGCGGCAACTCGGCCTGCTGCAAGCCCCTGCGCCTGCCGGCGCCTGAGTCGCCGCCGCGCGACGCCATCACCCTTCCCCTCTCACTTTTTCAGGAGGTAGATCATGTCTGCCGAGCAATACACGGCGCTCATGCACCGCGCCCAGGAGCACTTCAACCGGGGCGACCTGGAGGGCTATCTCGACCTCTACGCCGACGACGCCGTCCTGCACGACTTCGGCATCGAGCCGGGCCGCGAGAGCATCCGGCGTTTTTACGAGGTGTTCCAGGCCGCCTTCCCGGACGCGCACATCACGATGGAGGATCTGATCTGCGAAGGGGATCGGGTGGCCGAGCGCTTCACGGTGCGCGCCACGCACCGGGGCCCCTTCATGCGCGTTCCGGCGACCGGCAAATCCGTTACCGTCAGCGGGATGACCATCCTGCGCTTCGTCGGCGACAAGTGCGTCGAGCGCTGGACGCAGGCCGATTTCCTGGGCCTCTTGCAGCAACTCGGCGCGGTGCCCGCACCGGAGCAGGTCGAGGCCTGACCCGTCTTCAAAACATCGAAACCCTACGAGGAGAAACCATGTCAGCCGAGCAGAACAAAGCACTCGCCCGCCGCTTTTTCGACGAAGTATGCAACGGAAGGAAACTGGACGTCGCCGCCGAGATTCTCACGGCCAACCACGTCTATCACGGGCCGCTCTCGGTCGGGCCGAACCGCGTCGGGCCGGAGGCGATGGCGCAAGAGGTGGCGATCTACCAGCACGCCTTTGCCGACGCCCGCTGGGTCGTCGAGGAGGTCTTTGCCGCCGGCGACGACCGGGTGGTGGTGCGATGGCGCGGCCAGGGCACCCACACCGGCGAACTCCAGGGCATCCCGCCGACGGGCCGCACCGTAGACGTGCAGTCGATCTGGGTTTGCCGCGTCGAAGGCGGCAAGATCGCCGAGAGCTGGGAGGTGTGGGACGCCCTGCGCCTGCTCCAGCAACTCGGCGTGGTGCCCGCCCCCGAGGCGCAGCCCGCCGAGCCGCCCGGCGGCGACGGCCAGGCCGCCCTCGACCCGGCCGCGCTGGCGCGCACCGTCTACGCCTTCTTCAGCAACAACCAGTTCGACCGGGTACTCGAACTCGCCACCGACGACGTCGAAATCGCCTTCATCCCCACCGGGCAGTTCTTCCGGGGCAAAGCGGGCTTTCTGGACTTCATGAAAGGCTTCAAGACGGCCTTTCCAGACATCCAGATCGAGGTGATCAACCAGGTCGTCACCGGCACCCAGGTCGTCAGCGAGTTCAGGGCCTGGGGCACGCACACCGGCCCGCTGCGGACGCCCGACGGCGAGATCCCTCCGACGAATCGCAAGGCCGAATGGACCGTCTGCGAAGTCTGGCAGGTCCGCGACGGCAAGCTCGCCGGCCTCCGCAACTACCAGGACTCGGCCACGCTGATGCGCCAGCTCGGCCTGCTGCCCGAAACGGCCTGACCGATCTCGGACGATTTTCGTCTCTTCCCTCAACGCGGTAGCGAACCATGTCCGCAACGCAAAACAAAGCCCTCCTCCGCCGCCTGTTCGAGGAGGGCATGAACGGGCGCAACCTGCGCGTCTTCGACGAGCTGATCGCGCCCGGCTACGTCAACCACGACTTCCCCCAGGCAGCCCCCGGCCACGAGGGCTTCAAGCAAGTCGTCGACCAGTTCTTCGGCGCTTTCCCGGACCTACACGTGACGCTCGACGAGGTCTTCGCCGAGGGTGACCGCGTCGGCTCGCGCGGGCACTTCACCGGCACGCACCGGGGCGATTTCCAGGGCATCCCGCCCACGGGCCGCTCGGTGAAGGTCGCCTTCATCGACGTCTGGCG
>JBFGTT010000204.1:0-6535 GCA_041565995.1 Rhodothermales bacterium | reverse complement strand
GCCGCCATCGACGAGTGCCTGGTAGAGGTTGGAGACGAGCGGTGCGTCGAAGGCCCGGTGGAGGCGCCGGTACCATCCGGAGGTTTTGCGCATGACGGACGGGCGGGGGGTGGGTAGGGACGTGTGGACGTGTGGACGTATGGACGTAAAAGATGATTCGTCGATTCGTCGGCTCGTCCGCCCGACGTCGTGTCAGCCCAGGACGCGGACGACGATGCACTCGGCGTGGACCTCTTCGCTGGCGGGCACCGCCGAGACGCGGAAGCGCGCCAGGCGGCCGTCGACCTCGCGTTCGATGTGCCGTTTCTGGATGCGGCCCTCGCCGCAGTCTTCGGCGCCGATGACGTCGCGCTTGATGCCGGCGATGACGGCGTCGGCGGGCAGGTAGTCGATCACGCGCTGGCGCCGGAGGTCGTCGTCGATCTGGAGGTAGACCTCGGTTTCGCCGGTGGCGGTGGGCAGCAGGCAGACGTCGGAGGCGCCCTTCCGCACCGCCGCCGCCAGCACGTCGTCGAAGACGTCGAGGACGTCGTTGCGGAAGCGCGTGTCGAGGCCCGGCAGCAGGACGGGTTTCGCCTCGGCCGGGACCAGGCCGGCGAGGAAGTCCTTCGTAACGCCGCTGAGGCCCTTGAGATGGTTGTAGCGGTGGGGGAAGGCTTCGATGAGCAGGCTCAGGATCTCGTCTTCCGGTGCGTAGCGCAGTTCGAAGCTTTCGAGGCCGAGGGTCGGCAGCAGGCGGTGCACGTCGGGGTGCGTGGGATCCTGCGTGGCGAAGACCAGGCGTGGGCGCAGGGTGTCGGGATGGGGCGTCTCGTTGACGGGCACCACGCGCAGTTCGACCAGTTGGTCCCAGCTTTGGCGGTCGAGTTGCTGTTCGAGGCGTTGTATCAGGTCGAGGGCGCGTGGGCGGGAGAGGCGGGCTTCTTCGAAGCCGTAGACGCGAGCGGCCTCGGCGTAGATCAGGTCGCGGTCGAGTTCGGGGAAGAGGGTGAGCACGCGCCAGAGCGGCTCTTTGGTGCCTTCGCTGCTCATCTGGCGCCAGAGTTGCCAGGCCAGTTCCACCTGGTCTTCGCGCACGACCTGGTCGAAGAGCAGCATGATCACGACGCGGTCGCGCTGTTCGAGGGCGGAGAAGGTGTCCTGCGTGGCGGCGTCCGGGTGCAGGCTGGCCGTCCGGCCCAGGGGTGTGGGTTCCTGGCCGGGGGTGGTTGCCTCGGCGGCATAGTCCTGTTCGGCCTGCCACGGCTGCGGCACGTCGTCAGGATTGCCTTGCGAAGAAGAGTGATTCACAGCCGTGTCCGTGCTACCCAGGAGGACCTGCCACAGTGCGTTCATCCGCTACCGTTCGATTGACTACGCTGGTGCTGCGCGGCGCCGTCGGGGGGGCGAGGGCGGGCGCGCCATTTCGTTGAGGGAGCGAAACGCAAGGGATGTGCCACAGCCCGGCGCCGAGGTCCGTCAGCCTGTGTAGAGAAGCAAACGCTACCTTTTGTAATGCATACAAGCTCTTGTTAAATAACCTTTTATTTCTTTCTCGTCGTCTTTCCGCTGCCGTATCTAATAAAGACGGGCAATCTCAAATCTGTACCTTTATGTGGATCGGAGGCGGGCGTTGCCGAACGCGGATGGGGGCTGCCTGCCGCCATCGGGCATCTTCTCGTGGCGCGCTCCTGGAACCTGACACGTCCCGCCTCGCGTTAGGCAGGCGTCTCGCTGGACCTCTCTCCCTGGAAAAGAGCCTGATGAAGCGTTTCGCGTTGATCGCCCTCGTGCCGGCCTTCGTGGCGGGCGCCTGCGCCACGGTACAGCCCGCGCCGCCTGTCCAGGCGCCGCCCTCGCAGGAAGTCGCGCCGGTGGCGTTGCCGGCGTTGGAAGTCGCGCTCCCCGTCGATCCGGCCGTCCGCATCGACACGCTGGAGAACGGCCTCGTCTATTACATCCGTCGGAACGACGAGCCGAAGCGCCGCGCCGAGTTGCGCCTGGCCGTCGACGCCGGCTCGGCGCTGGAGGACGACGACCAGCGGGGCCTGGCGCACTTCGTCGAACACATGCTCTTCAACGGCACGCGCCGGTTCGAGGAGCACGAGTTGATCAACTTCCTCGAACGCACCGGCATGCGCTTTGGGCCGGACGTGAACGCCTACACGTCCTTCGACGAGACGGTCTACCTGCTCGAAATCCCGACCGACAGCACCGAGATCGTCGAAAAGGCTTTCGACGTGCTGGAGGACTGGGCCGCTTACGCCACGCTTTCCGGCCAGGAGATCGACAACGAGCGCGGCGTGATCGTCGAGGAGTGGCGGCGCGGGCGCGGCGCCGGCGGACGCATCCGCGACCAGATCCTGCCGGTGTTGCTGGCCGGCTCGCGCTACAAAGACCGCCTGCCCATCGGCGACACCACGATCATCAAGAACGCCGCCCACGAGACGCTCCGCCGCTACTACCGCGACTGGTACCGCCCCGACCTGATGGCCGTCGTGGCCGTGGGCGATTTTGAGGTGGACCGCATCGAGGCGCTCATCCGCGAGCACTTCTCCGCGTTGCCCGCGCCCGAGGCGCCCCGTCCGCACCCGGCCTTCGCGGTGCCCGGCCACGACGAGACGCGCTACGAGGTCGCCGCCGACCCCGAATTTCCGGTGACGCAGGTGCAGGTCAGCTTCATGCAGGCCGCCGAGACGATCCGTAGCGTGGGCGACTACCGGGCGCAGCTCGTCAGCGGGTTGTTCAACAGCCTGCTCAACAAGCGTTTCGCCGAGATCGCCCGCCGGGGCGACGCGCCGTTCCTGGGCGCGTTCGTCTCGAAGGGCGGCTTCGTGCGCCCGACCGTCTTCTACAGCCTCAGCGCGCAGGTGCAGGAGGACAGCATCCTGGTGGGCCTCGAAGCGCTGCTGACCGAGGCCGCCCGCGTGCGCCGGCACGGCTTTACGCCGACGGAGCTGGCGCGGCAAAAACAGGAGACGTTGCGGGCCTACGAGCGCGCCTTCAACGAGCGCAACGACACCAACTCCGGCGCTTACGCCCGCGAGTACGTGGGCCATTTTCTCGAAGACGAGGCGATTCCCGGCATCGCGTACGAATACGAACTGGTGCAGACGTTGCTGCCCGGCATCACCGTCGAGCAGGTCAACGCGCGGGCGGCCGAGTTGCTGGCCGAGCGCAACCGCGCCGTCGTCGTAGCGATGCCGCAGAAGGAGGGCCTGGCGCCGCCTGCCGAGGCCGACCTGGCCGCCGTGCTCGAACGGGTGCGGCAGCAAGCCATCTCGCCGTACGTCGACGACGTGACCGACGCGCCGCTGGTGCCGGTGACGCCGCCGCCGGCGGCCGTCACGGCCCGGCGCGAGATCCCGGAGGTGGGCGTCACCGAGGTCACGCTCGCCAACGGCGTCCGCGTGGTGATGAAGCCGACCGACTTCAAGCAGGACGAGGTGCGCTTTACGGCGTCCAGCCCCGGCGGCAGTTCGCTCGTGCCCGACGCCGACTACTTCGCAGCCAGCACCGCCGACGCCCTCGTCACCCGCAGCGGCGCCGGCGCTTTCGACCGCACGGCGTTGCAGAAGAAGCTGGCCGGCAAGGTGGCCTCGGCCTCCCCCTACATCGGCGAGTTGGAGGAAGGTCTCAGCGGCAGCGCCTCGCCCGCGGACCTCGAAACGCTCTTCCAGCTCATCTACCTCTACGTCACCGCGCCGCGCGCCGACAGCGCCGCGCTGGCGGCTTTCCAGAACGAGCAGCGGGCCTTCCTCGCCAACCGATCCGCCACGCCCTTCGGCCCGTTTCAGGACTCCCTCATCGTCGCGCTCTACGGCGACCATCCGCGCCGGCAGGTGCCCACCCTGGCGCAGATCGACGCGCTCGACCTCCAGCGTGCCCTCCGCATCTACCAGGACCGCTTCGCCGACGCGGGCGACTTCACGTTCATCTTCGTGGGCAACTTTGCCGTGGACAGCCTGACGGCGCTGGCGCAGACCTACCTGGGCACGCTGCCGGCGGCAGGACGCGTCGAGACGTGGCGCGACGTAGCCCCGCCCCTGCCGCAGGGCGTCGTCGAGAAGACTGCCCGGAAGGGGGTGGAGCCGCAGAGCCAGGTGGCCCTGCTGTTCACCGGCCCGATGCGCTACGACCGCCTGCACCGCCACCGCCTGCGCTCGCTCGAAGCCGTGCTCGAGATCCGGTTGCGCGAAGAGTTGCGCGAGAAACGCGCCGGCGTCTACAGCACCAGCGTCCAGTCCAGCGCCACGGGCCGCCCGGACTCGACCTACCAGTTCAGCCTTTTCTTCGGCTGCGCCCCTGAACGCGCCGTGGAGTTGACGGAGGCCGTCTTCGAGCAGATCGCGGACTTGCAGGCCCACGGCGCTACTGCCGACGAAGTGGCGAAGGTGAAAGAGCAGCAGCGCCGCGAACGCGAGACGAGCCTGGAGCAGAACGGCTTCTGGATGGGCGTGCTGGATTTTTACTACGCGCACCCTTCGGAAGACCTGCTCGACGTGCTCCGCTACGACGACCTGATCGCGTCGCTCACCGCCGACGACGTCCGGGAGGCCGCCCGGCAGTACCTCGATGCGGGCGGCTACGTGAAGGTGGTGCTGTATCCGGAGAACTTCGAACCCGGCGAGGCGGGGAGGTAGTGCCTTCGGTAGCTTTCAGCGATCAGTTTTCAGCTAAAGATGCTCCAAGCAGCTTGCTGAAAGCTGACCGCTGAACGCTGACACGACGCGACGCACCTTGATCCGTATTCGGAATTACAGGTCGATGTCGTCGACGGTGGAGGAGCGAGGCTTGCCCTCGTCCTTCGGTCTGTCCTTTTTCTTCGGCTCGCCGCGCAGGTACTGATCGGCGTACTGGTCGCCTGCCTGCGCGCGTTGCGCCGGGCTGTAGCGCAAGGCGGCTTCGGTGCCCTCCGCGGCAAAGTCGGCGACGTTGGCCGCCGTGGCGGCGAAGACTTCGTGCGAGCGATCCCGGCTGTAGGAGACCACGCGTTGCGCGTCGATGTCGAGGCCGGCGGCGCGGGCGGCGGCGAAGGCGTCCAGCCCCGCCCCCAGGAAGACGAACTGCCAGCCGGCGGCTTCTTTCTCCTTCACGAGTGCCGCCAGATCCGCGGTGGTGTATTCGACCGAGACGTTCTCCTGCCCGTCGGTCTGCAAGACGACGACCACGTTGGGGTGGTCTTTGCGTTTCGAGACGGCTTCGTCGGTGGCCTTGATGATCTTGACCGCCGCGTCGATGAGCGGGGTCATGGCGCGGGGCGTGTAGGCGTCCTCCGAGAGCGGCGCCACGGCGCGGATCGGCTCGGCCACGTAGCGTTTGCGGGTCTCGCTCGAGTTGAAGCTGACGAGGCTGAAGAGGATGTCTTCGGCGCCTTTCTGGAGCGTTTCGAGGTAGGCGTTGAAGCCGCCGATGGTGTCGTCCTTGATCGATTGCATCGAGCCGGTTTCGTCGAGCAGGAACGAGACGAAGGTGGCTTTTTTGTTCTTTTTGCTCATGAGTTTCCTCCGGCCGCGTGGTCGTCGGCCCGGGTTCGTTGGCGGATTTCTTTGACGAGGGAGAAGTCGTCGACGAGGATGCTCCGGACGTCCGAGGGGATCTTCCCGGCGCGGGTGATCATCTCGTCGGCGTCGGCGTCGAGGGCGCCGGCGAGTTTTTCGAGCGTTTCTTCCGAGAGCGTTGAAAAGCCGGGCGCGTCGTTTTCGACCTTGCTGAGGTAGGTGAAGTTGACCCCGACCTCGCTGGCGAGGGCGCGCTGCGATTTTCCTTTCTTTTTGCGAAGGCGGCGCAGAAACCGCCCGAAGGACTCGCCCATGACACCTCCGTGGTGTTGAGTGATGCCTCAACATACGCCATGTTGAGTAAAAAGTCAACACCCTGCGGCGAAACTGATCCGGGCGGTTGCTATATTCCTGCCTCCCTCCCACTCTACCGGCGCGCTCATGCCCGAAGTACCCGGCGTCTGGACCGAGACCTACCGCGTACGCACCTACGAGACCGACCCGCAGGGACGCGCCTCGATCCAGACGCTCTGCAACTACTTCCAGGAGGCTGCCGGCAACCACGCCCTGGCCTACGGCGTCCCGATCGAGGCGCTGTTGGCGCGCGACCTGACGTGGGTGCTGGCGCGGCTGCACGTTCAGATCGACGCCTATCCGCAGCAGGGCGAGACGGTGCGCGTCGAGACCTGGCCCGTGGCCTTTGTGGGCATCTACGCCTACCGCCACTTCCTCGTCTATCGCATGGACGAAGACGGGCAGGCGTCGCAGTGCCTCGGGCGGGGCGCCAGCGCGTGGCTAGTGGTGGACATGCAGCGCATGCGGCCCATCCGCATCCCGCCGCCCATCAGCGAGATCGTGCCGCCGGAGCGTCCGCCGGCCATCGCCGGCGACTTCGACCGGCTCAAGCCGCCTGACGGGGCCGAGCACGAACGCCGCTTCCGCGTGCGTTACAGCGACCTCGACGTCAACCGGCACGTCAACAACGTCTGCTACGCCGAGTGGGCCGTCGAGACCGTCCCTGAAGCCGTGCTGCACACCTGCCAGCTCAGCGCCAT
>JBFGTT010000203.1:0-6555 GCA_041565995.1 Rhodothermales bacterium | reverse complement strand
GCCGAGTTCGTGTAGCGCCGCGCGCAGGTCCAGCGTGAGCAGGTCGCCCGAGAGGCCGGCGTCGAGGGCCTGCCGGGCGGCGCCAACGGCGTCGAGCGCCGCGCGCAAGTGCTGCCGGTGGCGCTGGTTCATCACCACGTGCGAGGCGTCGGCGTCGCTGAGGCCGGCGGCGACGGTATCGACGAGCAGGCGCACGAGGGCAGCCAACTCGCCGGCGTCGCGCTGGCCGCGTTCGGCGCTCAGTTGAACCACGGGCAGCCCGTCGAGGTTCGGCGCGGCGGCGTGTTCGACCAGATCGCGCTTGTTGCCCACCACGATGGTCCGGAGCGACGCCTGCGCGGCGGCCTGCTGCAAGAACGCGCGCTCGGAGGCTTCCAGGCCCTCGGCGAGGTCGTAGACGTAGAGCAGCAGGTCGGCGCGGTCGATGGCGCGGTGAGCGCGGCGGACGCCCTCGGCCTCGATGGCGTCGGCGGCCTCGCGCAGGCCGGCGGTATCGACGAAGCGGAAGCGCAGCCCCTCGATCTCGGCTTCGGCTTCGATCTCGTCGCGCGTGGTGCCCGGCGTGGGGCTGACGATGGCGCGGTCGCGCCCGACGAGCGCGTTCAGGAGCGTCGATTTGCCGGCGTTGGGCCACCCGCCGATGACCACGCGCACGCCGTCGCGCAGCAGCTCGCCCACGCGGTAGGAGGCGAGCAACTCCGAGAGCAACGCCTCGGCGCGATCGAGCAGGCCGCCCAGGCGCGCGCGGTCGGCGAAGGCGACGTCCTCTTCCGAGAAATCCTGTTCGAGTTCGACGAGGGCGCAGAGTTCGAGCAGTTCGTCGCGCAGGCGGCCCAGGGCGTCGGAATAGCGGCCTTGCAGGTGCGAGAGCGAGACGCGATGCGCCAGCGACGAGGAGGCGTGGATGAGGTCGGCGACGGCCTCGGCCTGCGCCAGGTCCATCTTGCCCTGGAGGAAGGCGCGCTGCGTGAACTCGCCCGGCTCGGCCAGGCGCGCGCCCAGGCGCAGCAGGCACTCCAGGATCAGCGCCGGGGCGAAGTCGCCGCCGTGGCACGAAAGCTCGACCACGTCTTCGCCCGTGACCGAGCGCGGCGCGCGGAACACGGTCGCCACCACCTGGTCGATGTCCTGCCCGTCCTCGGCCTGCACGAAGCCCACGTGCGCCGTGTGCGAATCGACCTGGCGCAGGTCGCGCCCGCGAAAGCACGCAGCCGCGATAGGGACGGCCTCCGGGCCGGAGAGCCGTACAATGGCGAGTGCCGCCCGCCCCCGCGCCGTGGCAATCGCCGCGATGGTGTCGGATTGGCTCGGCGTCATTGGCTCCCTTAGGTCGCGCTCATGGAGGGTGCAGGGCCGGGCCTGACCCTGCATGACAACCGCATGAGACGAGCGCGGCGCGCTACCGCGTGCCCACCTTCTTGCCGCCTTTCTTCTTCGCCCTGCCGTTGCGGGGCAGCTTGGCGGCCTTGGCAGACCTCGCGTCTTTCCTGCCGCCCTTGCCGCCGTCGCCGGCTTCCTTCTCGCGCTCCAGCGCGTTATTGATAAACTTCTGCTGGATGGCGGTGATCACGTTGTAGCACAGGTAGTAGAGGCTCAGCCCCGAAGGCAGCCGGTTGAAGATCACGAAGAGAAACACCGGCATCACGTACATGAGAATCTTGCCCTGCGCGCCGGTCATCGGCGTGGCCTGTATTTTCATCTGGAGGACGAGCGAGAGGCCCATCAGCAGCGTAAAACCGGCCACGTAGTCGCCGTAGAGCGGAATCGAGAAGGGCAATTGCAGGATCACGTCGGGCGCCGAGAGGTCGTTGGCCCAGAGGAAGCCCTGCTGCCGGATCTCGATGGACTGCTGGAGGAACTGCCACAGCGCGATGATGATGGGATATTGCAGGAGCATCGGCAGGCACCCGCCGAGCGGGTTGACGCCGGTCTCCTTGTACATCTTCATCGTCGCTTCCTGCTGCTTCTGCGGGTCGTCCTTGTACTTCTCTTTGATCTCCTGCATCTTCGGCTGGAGCTCGCGCATGCGCGCCATGCTCTTGTACGAAGACTTCGTCAGCGGGTAGACCAGCAGCTTGATCAGCAGCGCAAAAAGAATGATGACGATGCCGTAGTTGGGGATGAACCTGCTGAGCAGCGTGAAGGTGGGGATGAAGACAAATTTGGCGAGCGGCCGCGTGATCCACTCGAAGGCGTCCCAGCCGTAATCGACCATGCCGTAGAGGCCCAGGTCGTACTGCGAGATGCGGTTGTAATCGAGCGGGCCGAGGTAGAGGCGGAAGTGATCGGCCTGGCCCGAGGGCGGCGGCATCAGCAGGCTGACGCGGAAGGTCTCCTTGAGGCCGGGGTCGTCGAGGGTGCCGTAGCGCTCGCCCACGAGTTCGGCCTCGCGCGGCATCGCATCGGGGATGACGACGGCGGCGAAGTACTTGTTTTTGACGGCCACCCACGAGACCTCGCCCCGGAGCGTCTTCTCGGCGTACTCGTCGCCGGCCAGCGTGATGCCCTCCACCTCGCCGCCGCTACGGGCGTAGGCGCCCAGGCTGACGGCCTCCTCTTTGCGGTTCTTGAGCGCCTCGGTGAAGGGCACGCCGCCGTTCCAGACCATCTCGTAGCCGTCGCTCGTCTGGTAGCTGGCGGCGTTTTCCTGAACGACGCGCAGGCCCACCTCGTAGGCGCCCGGCGTGAAGGCGTACGTCTGCCGGATCGTGCCCGGCCCCACGCGCGTGGTGAACGTAAGCGACGCCCCGGCGTCCGTCACGCGCAGCAGGTCGCCCTGAAAGTCGGGTTCGAAGTAGAACGCGCGGGTATCGACGAGGTGGCTCGACGGCGTGGTGAAGACGAGGCCCAGGGCGCCGGCGCCGGCGGTATCGACGAGTTGAACCGGCGTCGACTGGTCGAATTTTTTGTAGTCTTTGAGTTCGAGCGAGACCAGCGTGGCGCCCTTCGTGGAGAAGCGCGCGGTGTAGAGGTCGGTATCGACGGTGATGAAGCGGGCCTGGCCCTGCTGCGCGCCCGCCAGCGTAGAGTCGAGCACGGCGGGGGGCAGGCTCGTGGGCGGCGCGGCGGCCACGTCCGGCTCCGGCTCCGGGGCCACGGCCTGGGTGTCGGCGGCGGCGGGTTCCTCAGCGGGCGGCGGCTGCGGCGGCGGCGTCAGCCAGAACAGCCACACGAACATGATGAGGCCGATGAGAATAGTCGCAATGACGACGTTACGATCCACGGTCGATTCTCCTGGTGAGGAAGCGGCAGGCCCAGGCTCTTGATCCGGAAGGCGTTAGCGCAGAAAGGCAGAAGGTTCGGGTACGGGAGGCCTGCCGGGCAGTTCCAGACTCACCGAAGTTTCACGCTGCCGGGCCGAAGCGTTCGGCTGCGCGCGCGAGCGCCGCCGGCAGGTCGCGCCGGATGCAGGCGGCGGCCTCCTCCGGGCGTCCCCGGAAGAGGATCATCAGCGTCAGCGTGTCGCCGCGCTGCAAAAAGAGGTCTACCAGGGCGTGCTGGTGCACCCGGTAGACCTCGCGCAGCAGGCGCCGGACGCGGTTGCGCCGGACGGCGTTGCGGGCGCGTCCCGGCGCGAAGCCGACCTGCACCGGGGCGCCGCCGGTTTCGGCGCGGGCGACGGTTCGGAAGAGCAGACGCACGCAGCCGGCGGCTACGGTGCCTACGTCCTGGCGGCGGCGGTCGAAGAGCGGGCGCAGGAGGCGGCGGCGCTTCAGGCGCGCGGCGCGCGGCAACGAGGCCGGGCCGCCGGCCTGCCCGGTGGCTTTGCCCGGCATGGCCCGCTCCGGCTTATTTGCCGAGGTACTTTTCGCTGACAGAGAGCCGCTTACGGCCTTTCTTGCGGCGCCGCGCCAGCACGTTGCGCCCGTGCTTCGAACTCATGCGTGCGCGGAAGCCGTGCTTGTTTCTGCGCTTGCGCCGGCTGGGTTGATAGGTACGTTTCATCGGTTTTTTTCCAGGGTCAACGGATCCAAAAAGCGTGCAGGCGGTTTTCAACGCACGACGGCCCGCGCAGGTTGCCGCCGCCGCAGGTGCATAGGCCGGCTAAGATACGAAACAGCCGGCCCAGATCAACCGGGCAGGCTTGACTTTCATCAAAAACCAGCGTAGCATCGTTCTTTACAGGCGGGAATAGCTCAGTCGGTAGAGCATCAGCTTCCCAAGCTGAGGGTCGCGGGTTCGAATCCCGTTTCCCGCTCCTTTAAACCTCTGAAGGCCCGCGTGCGGGCCTTCGGACGTTACGGGCGGTTAGCTCAGCCGGTTCAGAGCGCCTGCCTTACAAGCAGGAGGCCGGGGGTTCGAATCCCTCACCGCCCACCTGCCAAAACGCCCCGGCCTCCTTCCCACCGAGGAGACTGGGGCGTTTCGTTTGCCCTGGAAGGCGCCGGGCACTCCCGGCTCAGAAGCTGCGCACGTCGAGCGCCAGCCGGGTGGTGCCGTCGGGCACCTGGCCCTTGATTCGGCCGTCGTCCGCCGCGTCGATCAGCGCGGTGAGTACGGCGGCGGGCGGGGCCGTGGGATGCTGCGAGAGGTAGAGTGCCACGGCCCCCGTCACGTGCGGCGCCGCCATCGACGTGCCGCTCATCTTGGAGTAGACCAGTTCTTCCGGCTCCAGACCGTCCACGCCCTCGCCCGGCGCCAGCAGGTCGATCAAGGTGCCGTAGTTGGAGAACTTCGCAAATTTGCTCCGCGCGTCGTAGGCGGCCACGGTGATGGCCTCGGCCACGTGCGCCGGCGTGATATTCGAGGCGTCGATGCCCTCGTTGCCGGCGGCGATGACGTAGACGACGCCCTGCGCAATCGACGAGGCGATGGCTTCGTCGAGCGCGTTGTACTGGCTCGTGCCCACGTCGGCGCCGAAGCTGATGTTGACGACCATGGGCGTCGTCGGGTTGGCCGCCTTCCGATCCGTCAACAGATCGACCGCCGCGATGACCGTCGAGAGGTCGGTCTGCCCTCGTTCGTCGAGCACTTTGAAGTTGTGGATGCGGGCACCGGGGGCCAGGCCGACGAGGCCGTCGCTGTCGTCGATGGCGGCGACGTTCGAGGCGATGTGGGTACCGTGGCCCACCTCGTCGAGGTGCGGATCTCCTTTGCGGTCGCTGCCGAGAAAGCTGATGGTTTCGACGACGTTGATGTCGGTGTTGACGACGCCGGAGTCGAGGATGTAGATGTCCACGGCAACGCTGCCCTGTCCGTCGCCGGAGCGGGTGGAGCTGTGCTCGCCGCCACAATCCTTGACGCCGTTGGGCACCCGCTGCCTGTTATCCAGGTTGCCCTTCTGCTTGGTGTTGCCGATGTTGATATTCGGATCCGGTTCTACCCAGTCGATGTCGGGGTCGAGTTCGATGAAGTCGAGCACGGCGCGGACCTTGCTCTTGTGAACGTGCATGGCGAAGCCTTTGAAGACGCGGCTGAAGCTGCGCTTGAGGGTCACGCCGGGCAGGTTCTCATAGCGTTCGAGGACGCGCTGCATGTCGAGCACGAGCGGATCGATGCCGACGATGAACTCGGTCTCCTTGAGCAGTTCCGCGTAGCGTTCGAGGACCTTGCCGGCGCCGTCGTCGGTCTTGAGCAGGTGGGCGTGGCGCAGCTTGGCGTGCCGGCTCGTTTCCTCCACCTGCGCCGCCTCCGGGCTGGTCACCGCATCTGTGCAGCCGGTGAGGGCCAGCAGGAGGATCAGAACGAGCGCAGTGGCTCCGTACAAGGGGCGTTGAAGGATATCTTTCATGGATACCTCGTCGGTTTATCGGGTTGCGTCGTGGCGCCGGAAAGCGGGCCTCGGCAGGACCGCCTCAGGCCGCCGCGCGGGTCTGCGCGAGGGCGCTTTGCAGCAAGAGTGCCCGGGCGTCGCGGGCGCGAGCCAGCGTCGTCCGGACGGCCTTCAGCAGTTGCTCGCGCGTGAAGGGCTTGCCCACGTGCGCGTCGAAGCCGGCGGCGAGGAAGCGTTCGCTGTCGCCACGCATGGCGTAGGCGGTGCAGGCCACCGCCGGCGTAGCGGCGTAGCCCGGCAGCCGGCGCAGCGCGTGCAGCAGATCGAGGCCGGTGCGCTGCTCGCCGAGGTTGACGTCGAGCAGGAACAGGTCGAAGGATTCGCACGTCGCCCGGCGCAGGGCCTCTTCGTAGGAGGCCGCCACGACCAGCTCGAACGAGCCGTTCAGCAGATACCGCAGCAGCACCCGGATGTCGGGCAGATCCTCAACCGCCAGGATGCGCGCTGTTTCGTTTTCTCTTTTCATGATCTTCCTGCTCGTTTGGTTGTGCGCCCTGCCGGGCTGCAGCGAAGCGCGGTAACAAGCGACCACCGGGGCCGCGCAGGCGCCCCGGGAGGGCAGGCACGGACCCCCCGGACCGGCCCGCCGCCCCCAGGGTCCAGGCAGACGACTCAGAAATCGCCCACCCAGACCGTCTTGTCCGTCGTGCCCGAAGGCACGTTCCACACCGTCGAACGCGCGTGAGCCAGCAACGCATCAAGCACCTGCTGCGGACTCGAACCCGGATGCTGAGAGACGTATAAGGCCGCAGCACCCGCAACGTGCGGCGCCGCCATCGACG
>JBFGTT010000202.1:0-6579 GCA_041565995.1 Rhodothermales bacterium | reverse complement strand
GAGAACGGAGCGAGTTTTGGCTCCCTCTTCTGATAGGTTACCACTTTCTTGCGGCCCAGCTCAAGAATCTCCGGATCGATCCAGGAGGCCGCTTCCGATAACTGACTATACATTTGCAGCGCCAGTTGGCGTTTTTCCTGGTTGGCGGCAATACGCAAATCCTCCTCTGCCCGAAGACTGGCGTAGGCATAGACGCGGCCTGCGGTGCGCTGGAGATCGGAAACCAACTGCAAGGTTTCGTAAAAAGATTTCGATCCTTTTCCCAAGGTGCCTTTGCGTTTCTGCAGATCCTCAAGTTGACCCAGCACACCTTCCCGCGCAGCTGTCCAGGATGCATCGTCCGGGTACAATTCCGTTAAATCCCAAACCGTTGCAGGATCGATTTCGGTTTTTTCTGAGTTCGAATTATCCGGCTGGGAAAGCAAGGCAACCGGCAGGGAAAAAGGCTTTCGTACCATGATGACCTCCGGACTGGGATGATGAAACGTGTTTGCTCCTGAAGAGGTCTTTGATACATAAGCAATTTCTGTCGGAAATGCACGCCCGTCCCGCGCAGGCAGGCGCTCAGGCGCGCACTTGCCTTGCGGGTTGGCGTTTGTTTACTTGGAGGAGAGTCCGTAGCGCGTAGTTCAACGAAAGGAGGTGCCGATGAAAGAAAAAATCTACCGATACGAGGGCGCAGACCTCGTCGTGGCCTACGACGTGCGACGGTGCATCCACGCCAGGGCATGCGTGCGGGGGTTGCCGGCGGTGTTCGACCCGGCGCGCCGCCCGTGGGTCGATCCCGACGAGGCCGACGCCGACGCCGTCGCCGAGGTGGTCCTGCGTTGCCCCACAGGCGCGCTGCGCTTCGCGCCCAAAGACGCCGACGCTGCCGAACCCATCCCCGAAAAAAACACCGTCACCATCGACCCCGACGGCCCGCTCTACGTGCGCGGCGACGTGGAAATCACGCTGCCCGACGGCACGGTACTGCTGCGCGACACCCGTCTGGCGCTCTGCCGCTGCGGCGCCTCCCGGAACAAACCGCTCTGCGACAACAGCCACGCCGGCATCGGCTTCAAAGACGCCGGCGTCCTGCGCGAGGTGAAGGTCAGGCCGGAGCAAGACGGCGCCGACGGGGTGCTTCGCGTCAGGCCCTCGCGCAACGGCCCGCTGCTCGTCCAGGGGTCGCTCGAACTCTGCGGCGCCGAGGCGTCGGTGCGCGGCAGCCAGGCCGTGCTGTGCCGCTGCGGCGGCTCCGCCAACAAGCCCTTCTGCGACGGCACGCACAAGCAAAACGGCTTCGCGTCGGAGTGAGGGCCGGGCCGCAGGACCGCCGGGGGCGTCAGCGGCGCGGCGCGGTGTAGGAGCGGCCTTCTTCGAGCGTCGCCGCCCGGCCTCCCTCGATGCGGAACCGGACGGGGAGCGTCCGGCGGCTCAGGTCTTCGGCGAGCGTGTAAACCTCGAAGTGCAGGTGCGGCCCGCCCGAATAGCCGGTGTTGCCCGAGACGCCGATCATCTGCCCCTGCGCCACGCGTTGCCCCACGCGCACGAACGCGCCGTTTTTGGCGAGATGCCCGTAGCTGCCGATGGTGCCGTCGTCGTGGCGGATCAGCACCAGGTTGGCGCGCTGCTTGAGCGATTCCACCAGCCCGCCGTCCTCGTAATCGTCCTCGACGTCGACGACGACGCCGCTCCGGGCGGCGTGGACGGGCGTGCGTTCGTCCATCCCGAAGTCGATGGCGTAGCGCCCCTGGTGGCTGAAGCGCCCGTCGTAGCCCTGGATGACCGGGTGGGTCTTGCCCGGCGCGTAGGGCAGGGCGTAGGCGAAGGCGTCGTCGTGGCGGGCGTGCAGGCTGCCGATCTGCCAGCGGTAGGTGTAGCGGTAGCGCATCTCGGCCTTCGGATCGACCCGCTGCACGCTAAAGACCCGCGTGCGCCGGCTGGCCGGGTAGGTAGCCGTGCGCGGAAACGGCACGTCGCTGGCGGCATTCTCCAGCGTCACGTCCATCGCCAGGGTGATGTCGAAGGGGCGCAGGTTGTCGATGAAGACCACCACCTCGTCGCCGTGCTCCTCGCCGACGATGCAGAACACGTCTTCGACGCAGCGCTGTGCGCGGGCCGCGCCGGGCGCCAGGAAGAGCAGGGCGGCCAGCAGCGCGCAGAGGATACGATAGGCGCAGAGGATGCGGTACGGCTTCATCGCCTGCTCACTCGATCTGGCGAAGCACGAACGCCAGCGGCTCCACCGGCGGCGCGGCCACCTTGCCCTCGCCGGCGGCAGGGTGCACGGCTACCGAGGTGATCCCGCTCAGATAGCCCTCCAGGTAGACCTCGACGGTGTAGGTGCCCGGCCCCAGCGGCAGCGGATCCTCCAGCGGCGTGCGCCGGCCCGTCGCCTGGTCGTCCACGAACACTTCGGCTTGCAGCGGCAGCCCCTCGGCGTCGCTGGCCTGGGCGCGCAGGTAGCCTTCGAAGTAGCAGATGACCTCCTTGCGTTGCCCCGGCGCCACCTCGATCTCCAACTCGCGCGCGCCGTAGAGCGGGTGCTCGAAGCGGAGGCGCCGCCGCCCCGCCCCGACGGTCGCATCGACGCTGTCTTCGCCCACCACCGCCCCGTCGAGCCGGATCTCGCCGTAGGGCATGGCCTGCAAGACGAGGCTCCCCCGGCGGCCCGTCGCCGGCCCCACCGACGAGAGGATGCGCTCGTAGACGCCCGGCCGGATTGTCACCGAATCCACCTGCGAGGCCACGGGCGCCGGCGGCGGCGCGGGCACCAGCACGTCGCGCAAGGCCCACCAGGCCAGCGCCAGCGTGCCCGCCAGCGCCAGGGCCAGGCCGTAGACCATCCGGCGGCGACCGCCCCGCGTGCGGGCCGGCGGCGGCGCGGCAGGCCCACGCGCCGGCGGGGAGGAAGGGGGCTGCGCCTCGAATGCGTCGAGGGCCTCCAGCATGGCGCCGGCCGTCTCAAACCGATCCGCCGGATCGCGCGCCAGCGCCCGCATGACGATCTCCGAGAGGGCCTCCGGAACCTCCGGCGCGACGCGGGCAGGCGGCTCGATCTGCGTCTCCAGGACGGCCCGCAGGACCAGGTAATCCGTCTCCGTCGCCGCGAACGGCGTGCGCCCGGTGAGGGCTTCGTAGAGGATCACGCCGACGGCGTAGAGGTCGCTGCGCGGGCCGACCTCGGCGCGGCGCTTGACGTGTTCGGGCGAGAGGTAGTGCAGCGCCTCGACGGGCACCGGCACGTCGGCCAGGCCGGTGCCGTCGGCCTGTTTGCTCAGCCCGAAGCCGCCCACCATGACCCGCCCGTCGTCGGTGATGCGCACGTCGGAGGGCTTGAGGTCGCGGTGGACGATGTCCTTGCTGTGGGCGTAGGCCAGGGCTTCGAGGAGCTGCTTGCCCAGCGGCAGCACGCGCGCGGCGGGCAGCGGCCCTTCGCGCCGGAGCACCTCGGCCAGCGACGGCCCCTCCACGTACTCCAGGACGAGGAAAGGCTCGGGCGGCTTCTCGAAGAACCAGTGCACCGCGACGATGTTGGGATGGTCGAGGCGGGCCAGGTCCTTCGCCGCCGCCGCAAAGCGCGCCAGGAAGTCGGCGTCGCGGGCCAGGGCGGGCCGGATGACCTCGATCGTCCGGATCTCGTCGAGCTTGGTGTCGAGCGCCTTGAAAACGACCCCGATGCCCCCTTCGCCCAGCTTTTCGAGAATGCGGAAGTGTTTTATCTCTTTTTCGATCAACGCCATAACTGCGCCGGCGGAGCCGCGATCAGTGGAGCCTGACGAAGAGGGACGCCGCTCTTATTCAAAACACCTGCCGGAGATCCCATCCCTTCTTCGATACACCCCGCGCGCCGACCAGACCCACGCGCACGACGCTGCTCCTCCCGTCCCTCGCTTCTTTTTTCGTCCGCCGCCACCCCGGAATTAAGCGCGCCTGGCAAAGCAGGCTTTGTCTGGCACGCCGAGGCTATTCCGGAGCAGATACGAAGGTTCAGGAGAAGAGGGAACTGCTTCTACGAAAACGTAAGGGTGCCCGCCCAACCGTAGGAGCAGGCACCCTTACGCTTTACGCGGTACGTTTTACGTCGGCTGCGGATCGTTTATGGCCAGGATGGGCCTTGAGCGCCGCGTGCCTGCCGGCAGGCGGCGCTCAGGCGGCGGGCGCCGGCTGTGCCTGGCGCTCGACCTCGACCGTCGGCGCTCCGGAGGCCGTGCGGAGGAGGTAGTAGCGGATGCCGTCGGCCAGGGCCTGCCAACTCGCTTCCAGGATGTTGGCCGAGACGCCGACGGTGTGCCAGCTCTGCGCGGTGTCGCGGTGTTCGATGAGCACGCGCACGACGGCGGCGGTGGCGTCTTCGGGGTTGAGCACGCGCACCTTGTAATCGGCCAGGCGGACGTCGTGGAGGCTCGGATAAAAACGGCAGAGGGCCTTGTGCAGCGCCTTCGAGAGGGCATCGACCGGCCCGATGCCCTCGGCGGCGGCCAGCTCTCGACGGCCCTGCACCTGCACCACGATGGTCGCCTCCGAGCAATCGACGCCGGTGCCGTCCTTCTCGCTGCGTACGCGCAGGCGTTCGAGCGAGAAGAAGTCCGTCAGCTCGCCCCGGATGGTGCGCAGCAGGAGTTCGAAGGAGGCTTCGGCTCCCTGGAATTCGTAGCCCAGGTGTTCGAGTTCCTTGATGCGCTCGATGGCCCGGCGGGCGTGGTCCTTCCCGTCGAGGTCGATGCCCAGTTCGGCGGCTTTGTAGCGGACGTTGCTCTGGCCCGACAGGTCGGAGACGAGCACGCGCCGCCGGTTGCCAACGGCCTCGGGCACGAGGTGCTCGTAAGCGCGCGGATCCTTCATCACCGCCGAGACGTGGATGCCGCCTTTGTGGGCAAAGGCGCTGCGCCCGACGTACGGCGCCCGGTCCACGGGGTCCAGGTTGGCGACTTCGTTGACGAACTGCGAAAGTTCGGTCAGCGCGGCGAGTTGCTCCGGCGCCACGCAGGCATAGCCCATCTTGAGTTGCAACCCGGCCACGACGGCGCACAGGTCGGCGTTGCCGGTGCGTTCGCCGATGCCGTTGATGGTGCCCTGCACGTGGCGCGCGCCCGCCTCCACGGCCATCAGCGTGTTGGCCACGGCGCAGCCGCCGTCGTTGTGCGTGTGGATGCCGACGGTCTGGGGGAACTGCCCGCAGACCTGCTGGACGATCCGGTAGATTTCGGGCGGGAGCGTGCCGCCGTTGGTGTCGCAGAGCACGAGCACGTCGGCGCCGGCCTCGGCGGCGGCGCGGAGGGTTTGCAGGGCGTAGGCGGCGTCGGCTTTGTAGCCGTCGAAGAAGTGCTCGGCGTCGTAGACGACGCGCTTGCCGTGCGCCTTGAGGAAGGCGACGGACGAGGCGATCAGGTCGAGGTTTTCGGCGAGGGTCACGCCCAGGGCCACCTCGGCGTGGAGCGTCCAGCTTTTGCCGAAGAGCGAGACCGTCGGCGTGCCGGCCTCCAGCAGGCACCGGAGGTTGACGTCGTCTTCGGGCGCGTTGCCGGTGCGGCGCGTCGAGCCGAAGGCACAGATCTGCGCCTTCGGCCAGGCCTCGCGTTGCGCCTGCTCGAAAAAGGCGTAATCCTTCGGATTCGAGCCGGGCCAGCCGCCCTCAATCACGTCGATGCCGAAGGCGTCGAGCCGCCGGGCGATGCGTAGCTTGTCCTCGACGGTGAGGGTGACGTGCTCGCCCTGCGTACCATCGCGCAACGTCGTATCGAAAAGCTCAATTTTCATAGCGGTCAGCGGTCAGCGAGTAGGGTTCGGCGCTCCTCGATCAGCGGTCGGCGACAGCTTCCATAAGCTGAAAGCTGACCGCTGGACGCTTAAAACAGCCCGGCCTGGCGGGCGTACTCGAAGACGTTGCCGGCGCGCAGGATGTCGGCCACGTCGCCGAGGGGGTTGAGCAGGAAGGTCTCGCCGGTGGTGTGGTTGGTGAGGCTGCCGAGCGTCGTGTCGATCTCCACCTCGTCGCCGGTGCGGATGCGGTCGTTGAGCCGGAGGCGCGACTCGAAGGGCACCAGGAAGCCGCCGTCGATGGCGTTGCGGTAGAAGATGCGCGCGAAGCTCTCGGCCACGACGGCCTCTGCGCCCGCCTCGGCCAGCGCGAACGGCGCGTGCTCGCGCGAGGAGCCGCAGCCGAAGTTGCCGCCGGCCACCACGACGGTGTACCGGCTCCGGTAGGCGTCCGGCGCGGTGAACGGCGTGCCGCCCTCGGGCAAGCCCTGTCCGGCCTTCGGGATCCCGCTCATGGCGAAGCGCCCGTAGAGCCGCCGCTCCTCCGGCTTCTTGAGGCTGTAGACCAGGTGCTCGGCGGGGATGATCTGGTCCGTGTCGATAGCCTCGCCGACGACGTAGGCCAGGCCGCGTATCGTTTCCTTCATGGTTGTCGGAGATGCTTGGCGTGATGCCGGTTGAGGAGGGGGTGAGACGTTTGGGGGTGTGGGAGTGTGGGGGAAAAGAACCCCTCCCAAACACCCATACTCCCACACTCAAACAAGCACTTCGCGCGGATCGGTGATGACGCCGGTGAGGGCGCTGGCGGCGACGGTCAGCGGCGAGGCCAGGTAG
>JBFGTT010000201.1:0-6588 GCA_041565995.1 Rhodothermales bacterium | reverse complement strand
TACCATCCCAGGCCAGGGGCGCCGGCTGCTGCTCGCCGCGCTCGTCTGCTTGCTCGTCAGCCCCGCCGTCGCGCAGCAGTGGCAGTGGCCCGAGAAAGCCGAAAACCTCAAGATCCTGCCCGAAGACACGACCCCGCAGCAACTCCGCGCCACCATGTTCGGGTTCGTGCAGGCCCTCGGCGTGCGCTGCGAACACTGCCACGACGACAGCAAGGGCAACCGCCTCGACCAGATGGACTTCCCGGCGGACGTCAAGGAGACCAAGGACGTGGCCCGCCTGATGATGCAGATGGTCCGGCGCATCAACGGAGAGGAACTGGCCGACCTCGAAAGCCCGCCGGAAGATCGCATCCAGGTCACCTGCGTCACCTGCCACCGGGGCAACGCGCGGCCCATCCTGCTCGAAGACGAGCTGGCCGAGGTCATCGCCGAGGAGGGCGTCGAGGCCGCCGTGGCGCGCTACCACGACCTGCGCAAGCGCTTCGAAGGCGGCTTCACGTACGACTTCCGCGAGCGCACGCTCAACAACCTGGGCTATCGCCTGCTGGGCGCCGGGCAGGTGGACCAGGCCATCGCCATCTTCAAGCTCAACGTCGAGATGTTTCCGGGGGCCTGGAACGTCTACGACAGCCTGGCCGAGGCGTACATGGCGAAGGGCGAGAAGGAGCGCGCCATCGCGCTCTACCAGCGCTCCCTGAGCCAGAACCCCGACAACGACAACGCCGTCGAGATGCTCAAAAAGCTCAAGGGCGAGACGGCGGGCAGCCGCTGAGGCGCGGCGGTTACGGACGCGTCGCCGCCGGTCCGCTCGTCGTCTCAAAAGAACCGTCAGCCCAGCGCCTTTTCGACGCGTGCGCGGAGGGTAGCGAGGCGCCGGGTCGGCTCGTTGCTGAATACCAGGCGCACGAAGCGGTCGCCGTTGCGTGCGCCCCAGTCGCGCATGGGCGTAGCGGCCACCTTGCCGCGTTCGAGCAGGCGCCGCGAGGCCGTGAACGAGTCGAAGCCGAGCGCGCCCACGTCCAGCAGTTGCGACCAGCCGCCGGCGGCCCGCACCGTCGGCCAGCCGTCGAGTTGCTCGCAGAGCACGTCGCGCCGGGCCTGCCACTGGGCCAGGCAGGCGGCGAAGTCGGCTTCCGGCGTATGCAGCGCCGCCAGCGCGCCCGCCTGCGCGATGCCCGTGGGCGTGACGACGTTGTAGATGTGCACCCGCGCCACGTCGTCCATCACCGGCGCCGGCCCCGCCACCCAGCCGACGCGCCAGCCGATCATCCGGTACTCCTTCGAGACCGAGCCGACCGTGAGCGTGCGCGCGGTCATGCCCGGCAGCGCCGCCGGGTGGATCAGCGCGCGCTCGTCGAAGAGGATGCGTTCCATCGCCGCGTTGTAGAGCAGCCACAGATCCCGCGCCCGGCATAGCTTCGCCACGGCGTCCCATGCCTCCCGGCTCAGCACGGCGCCCGAGGGCATCGACGGGTTCATCAGGAAGACGACGCGGGTGCGGTCGCTCACGGCAGCGTGCAGGGCGTCGAGGTCGAGCCGCCAGGCGCCCTCCTGCAGCACGAAAGGCACCAGCCGGGGCACGGCGCCGGCCAGCCGCACGCGGTAGATCATGCCGGCGTAGGTGGGGTCGGTCAGGATCACCTCGTCGCCGGGGTCGGTCAGGGCCAGCAGCGCGTCGAACATGCCCTCGGTGCCGCCGCAGGTGATCACCACGCGGGCGGCGTCGTAGGCGTGGCCGGTCTGCGCACTCAGGCGCTCGGCCACGGCCCGGCGCAGCATCTCTTTGCCGGTGAAGGGCAGGTAGCTGTTGTCGTCGTCGCGGCCCAGGGCGGCGCGTGTGGCGGCCACGGCGGCGTCGGGCGGGGGCAGGTCCGTGTCGAGGTTTTCCAGGCGTAGCACCTCCGGGTCGTCCCCGGCGGCGGCGGCGACGCGGTCAATCGAGAAGCCGGGGATGCCGGCGAGGCGTCGGACGGACATGCAGGGCGAAAAACGAAAACGTAAGGGTGCCGGCGGCAACGGTTCAGCCGGGCACCCTTACGTTTCACGTTTCAGTTGAAGATGTACTTGATCCCGAACTGCGCCTGCCAGCGCGAGAACAGGCCGGGGTCGTCGATGAAGGTCTCGCTGGGGCCGGTGAAGTTGAAGACCGGCGCGCCCTGGTCGTTGAAGCGCACCAGCGTCAGCGGGGAGGTGGCCGAGACGCTGGCAACCTTGCGCACGCCCCAGTCCGAGTTGAGCAGGTTGGCCACGTTCAGGACGTCGATGCTCAACTGAACGGTGTTGCGCTGCCCGCCGACGAGGAAGGAGATGTCCTGGAGGATGCGCAGGTCGATGTTGCTGTACCAGGGGTTGACCCCGCCGAAGCGTTCTGCGATCATGCCCCGATTTTCGCTCAGGTAGTCGTCCTGCGCGATGAAGGCGTCGAGCCGTTGCCACTGCTCTTGCGGCGAGACCGTGTTGCCGTTGGCGTCCACGAACGGATCGAAATTAATTTCGCTCTGGCTGCTGGGGATGTAGATCAGGTCGTTCGAGTAGCCGTCGCCGTTGACGTCGCCGGAGTAGATGTACGAGTAGCGGTTGCCGCCGGCGCCGGCGAAGCGGTTGCCCTCGGCCACCTCCAGGAACAGGCCGACGCTGGTAGCGAGCATGGTCGACCACCGATGCACGTAGTTGGCGCTGCCCACGATGCGGTGCCGCTGGCCGAATTCGGAATAGCTCAGTTCGGGCTTGTTGGGATCGCCCTTGACGGGCTGGTTCTGCCACAGCACGCTGGCAATCTCGGTCGATTTCAACTGGTTCTTGGCCTCGGTGAAGCTGTAGCCCAGGCTGGTGTTGAGGCCGAAGTCGAAGTACTTACGCAGTTGCGCCGTCACGTTGAGGTTGTAGCCCTCGTCGGTGTTGTCGATGACGTAGATGCCGGCGCCGCCGTCAGGATTGAGTTCGTTGGCCCCGGCGCCGCCGTAGAAAGGCCGCCCGTCAACCGGGAGCGTGCGCACGGGCCGAATCAGGTCGGCGTTGCGCATCACGATGGCGTTGATGTCTTTGCCGTAGATCACTTCGAGCGTGCCCAGCAGATCCCAGGGCAACTGATGATCGATCGCCAGGTCGGTGGTCCAGACCTGCGGCCACTTGAAGTCGTCGGGCATCGCGTTGAGGTCGAAGGACTGCTGCAGGATCGAGTCGTCGCCGGTGCGATGCGAGGACGGCACGTCGCTCTCGGGGATGCCGGGGAAGAGGTTCGGGTTGGCGCCGGGGTTGGAGATCACATTGCCGATCCAGACGAAGGGCACGCGCCCGGTGAAGATGCCCGTGCCGCCGCGCACCTGCGTCGAGCGGTTGCCCGTCACGTCCCAGTTAAACCCGATCCTCGGCGAGAACAGCGGGGTGGCGCCCGGCAGCTTGCTCTGGTCCACGGTTTCGGGGTTGCCGTTTTCGTCGAGCGCCGTCAGCCCGCGCGAGAAGGGGTTGTCCACCGGGTCGGTGAAGTAGATCGGGAAGTCCACACGCAGGCCGTAGGTGAGCGTAAACTGCGGCGAGACGATGAACTCGTCCTGGGCGTAGAGGGCCAGCTGCCCCACCTCGATGTCCTCTCCTTTGAATGGACCGGAGCCGATGACCGACCTGAAATCGTAGAAATTGCTGCCGTTGGGATCCGTGCGCGTAAAGAAATCATCCAGCGAAGAGAAGGTCGCGCCGCCCAGGAAGTCGAGGAAATCCGGCAGGAAGAAGACGCCGTGGCGGAAAATGTTGAACGAGTTGAAGAAGGAGAAGAGTTCGAAGTTGGCGCCGGCGGTGATCACGTGGCGGCCCCGGAAATAGCTGAAGTTGTTGGTGAACTGCCACACGTCCTGGTCGAGGATGTTGTGGATCGAAAACGGCTCGTGGCCGACGGTCGTGTAGGTGACGCCGCCCTCGCCGATCTCGATGGTCGGGAACGGCTCGCTGAAGGGCGCGCGGAAGTCACGGAAGCGGTTGTAGCTGGCGAAGAAGCGGTTGGCGAAGGTGCCGCCCCGGCTGTTGACCTCCAGCGCGAACGAGTTCAACTCGTTGTTGATGGTGTAGCCGGAGTTGCGGAAAGGCAGGCTGGAGGCGTTCGGCCCGCGCCCGGTGTTGGCAAAGCTCAGCACGAACGGGTGCGGCGGCAGGTCGCGGCTGGCGTCGAGATAGTTGTAGCGAAACGTCAGGTTGTTGTTGTCATTGATGTTCCAGTCCAGCTTCACGAGCAGCTTGTTGTTGTCGGTCTCGTGGATGAAGCCTTCGTAGGGGCCGGTGTCGTAGTTGTAGGCGCTGCGCATGCGCTCCCGGATGCGGTCCATGATGGAGGCCGACACGCGCGACTCGCCGAACTGCGGCGTGCCGCCCCGGCTTGCCACGAAGTTGGTGCCCGGATCGTCGCGCCGTTCGAGTTCTCCGTTGACGAAGAAAAACAGCTTGTTGCGGACGATAGGCCCGCTGAAGGTCAGGCCCGACTGGTTGAACGTCAGGTCCGGATTGGCGATCACCTTGGTGCCGCTGACCGTGTTGCCGATGAAGCTCTCGTTGCGGAAGTAGCTGTAGACCGAGCCTCGGAACTGGTTGGTGCCGCTCTTGGTGACGGTGTTGATGTTGGCGCCCGTGAAGCCGCCTTCGCGCACGTCGAAGGGCACAATCGACACCTGCACCTGCTCGACGGCGTCGAAAGGCACCGGCTCGGCGTTGGTCTGGCCGCCGGGCGCCGGGTCGTCGAGGCCGAAGGGGTTGTTGAAGTAAGAGCCGTCGAGCGAGATGTTGTTGTAGAGCCAGTTGCGCCCGCCGAAGCTGAAGTTGCCGTCGCTGCGGGGGTCGAGCCGCGTCAGGTCGCGCGTGGAACGCTTGATGGAGGGCAGTTGCACCACCTGGTCCGGGCTGACGAACGTGGCGGCGCCGGTACGGTCGGCGTTGAGCACTTCGTCGAGTTCCGCCGTCACCTGGATTGCCCCCAACTCGACCGCCGATTCGGCCAGGCGAAAGTCGAGCCGAAGCGTCTGGCCCAGGCTTAGCTGGATGTTCTGTTCTTGTTGCGTCTCGAAGCCGACGAAGGTGACCGTGACCGTGTAGGGCCCGCCGATGCGCATGTTGGGGAGGCTGTAGGCCCCGCCCGAACGAACCGCCGTGCCGTACTGCGTACCGCTGGGTTGGTGCACCGCCACGACGTTGGCGCCGGGAAGCGGCTCGCCCTGGATGTCGGTCACGAAGCCGTTCATGGCGGCCGTCGTCACGCCTTGCGCGAAGCCGTCGGCGGTCAGAAACAGGAAAGCGCAGCAAAGCATCAACCACCTTGCCGGATGGAGCTGAAACGTCGATTTCATACCGTTCACCTTGTAAAGTTGGAATGCGAAGAGGACGGATCCGGGCGCCGTGGAAGCCGCGACCCGGACGTGGAACGGAAGTGTGCCTAATGTAACCGTAACTTTACGGCCTTGCAAGGTCGGAAGGGCGGATTTAACACGGCGAGCGGGCAATCTTTTCACCGCCTCGCGTCGAAAACAGCGTCGCGCCGAAAAGCGTCGCGCCGGACGGCGTAATAGATCGTGTCGAGGCCGTTATTGAGCACCCGTTTTTCGAACGTCATCCCGGCATTCTCCATCACCCGAATCGACGCCGCGTTGGCCGGGTCGGTGCTGCCGGCGATGCGCGCCAGGCCGAGGGCTTCGAAGCCGTAGCGGATCATGGCGCGGGCGGCTTCGGTGGCCAGGCCCCGCCCCCACGCCTCGGGCGCGACGCCGTAGAGCAGTTGCAACTCCGGCGGCTCGTGGAAGAACCAGTAGCCGCAGAAGCCCAGCAGGGCGTCCGCTTCGTTGGGCAGCATCGCCCAGAGGCCGAGGCCCTTCTCCCGAAACAGGATTTCGCTTTTTTCGAGGATCTCGGCGGTCTCCCTTTTAGGGATTACCCGGTCGTCCCAGAGGTAGCGCCGCACCTGCGGCTGCGTCCAGAGGCGGTGCAGGGCGTCGGCGTCGGCGGGCGTCAGCGGGCGCAGGCACAGGCGTTGCGTTTCGATCCAGGGCATGTCCAGGGGCCGCACGGCGGGGGCAGGAAGCGGCTTCAGGAGCGGCGCGCGCCGACGTCGATCTCCTGCAGGCTGGCGATCTCCGGGTGCGGATGCGGCCCCGGCTGCGGCGCGTTGCCGGGGCGCACCGAGAGCGCCGTCGCCATGCCGGCCTCGCGCGCCGCGTCGAGTTCGTCCACCACGTCGCTGACGAAGAGGACGGCCCCGGCGGGCAGACCCATGGCGCGGGCGATGGCGCGGTAGCTGGCCGCTAAGCGCTTCGGGCCGGTGGTGGTGTCGAAGTGACCATCGAGGTAGCGGCGCAGGTCGCCGTGGGCGGTGTGGGCGAAGAACTGCTGCTGCGCCAGGACGCTGCCCGAGGAGTAGATGCGCACGTCGAGGCCGGCCTCTTTCCAGCGCCGGAGCGCCGCCGGCACGTCGTCGTAGACGTGCGAGGTGAGGCGTCCGGCCTGGTAGCCTTCACGCCAGATCAGGCCCTGCAACTGCTTCAGCCCGGTGGCCTTCACGTCGTCGTCCATCAGCGCGCGGGCGGCGCGGCAGACCAGCGCGGCGGCTTCGTCGCG
>JBFGTT010000200.1:0-6598 GCA_041565995.1 Rhodothermales bacterium | reverse complement strand
GACGCTGGGCCGCGAGGGGCCGCACGACCTGGAGAGCTTCGTCCGCGTCGTGCAGGTCAACCTCGTGGGCACCTTCAACGTGATCCGCCTGGCGGCGGCGGCGATGGCCGAAAACACCCCTACCGAAGACGGCGAGCGCGGCGTGGTCGTCAACACGGCCTCCATCGCGGCCTTCGAGGGGCAGATGGGGCAGGCGGCCTATGCGGCCTCGAAGGGCGGCGTGGCGGGCCTGACGTTGCCGGTGGCCCGCGACCTGGCGCGCAACGGCATCCGCGTGGTGACCATCGCGCCGGGCCTCTTCGAGACGCCGATGCTGGCGGGCCTGCCCGAGGAGGCCCGCGCCTCGCTGGCGCAGCAGGTGCCTTTCCCGCCGCGCCTGGGTCGCCCGGCGGAGTACGCGCTGCTGGTGCGCCAGATCGTCGAAAACCCGATGCTCAACGGCGCGGTCCTCCGCCTCGACGGCGCCCTGCGCATGGGGCTGCGATAGCGCCCGAGTGTTCGGGTGTTCGGGTGGGCGCGTCCGCAACGTCCCTCCTGCCTGCGCAGGGACAGGCTCGGGGGCGGCCTGCCGCTTTGGACAGGTCGCTCCTACGGAGCTTTTTTATGGCGGGGGCCGTGGCTACCAACAGGTCGCCCCGATGGGGCTTCTGCAGCACGTCAGATTGCAGACACGCCCTGGCACCATGCTTGAAGCCCCTCGTCTCGGTTCACGGCGGCTCACCCTCCGATGGTAATCATGGGGCGGTTGCGCAGGCGGGCCAGGTTGTACATGCCGGCGTGGCGGGCGTGCTTGCGCCCGACGGCGGCGCTGAGGAGGGCCTTACTTCGTCTGGTCATCCCTGAATTCGGCCTCCAGCATCTGCCTGAGCTGAGCCAATAATGCCGGCACGCTATGCTGGATGATGTCCCAGAGAATATCTTCATCCAATCCGAAGTACAGGTGGGTTACCACGTTGCGCAGGCCCACGATCTTACGCCAGGGTATCTGCGGATAGCGCCGTCGCAATCCTGGTGACACCTGCCGGGCCGCCTCTCCGAGGATGCCCAGATTGCGCACCACGGCGTCAAAGATCACCTCGTTGTGGATAAACTGGTCCCGATCAAGCCCTCGGGTATAGCGCAACACTTTGTTGCAACTGGCTTGCATGTCCTCCAGGCAGAGGCGTTCCTCACGAGACATAAACCAACTCTTGCTCAATGCGAGGACGGAGTTGCGGCCTGAGAGCCTTTGGCGTTACCAGATCCACCGACCTGCCCAACAGATCTTCCAGGAAAAACTTCACGTCCATGTAGGCATCGAACGTGGCCGGCCCTTCGAATTCCACCAGGACGTCGAGGTCGCTCTCCGGCCCGGCCTCGCCGCGCACCACCGAGCCGAAGAGCGCCAGCGCCTTGACGCCGAAGCGGTCGAGGTCCGCGCGGTGTTGAGCCAGCAGCGCCAGTATCTCGTCTCGGTTCACGGCGGCTCACCCTCCGATGGTAATCATGGGGCGGTTGCGCAGGCGGGCCAGGTTGTACATGCCGGCGTGGCGGGCGTGCTTGCGCCCGACGGCGGCGCTGACGACCTCCAGGAGGGTCTCGTCGGTGGCGCCCTGGCGCAGGGCGTCGCGGAGGTTGACTTCGGCGCTGCCGAAGAGGCACACCTTGAGGTGGCCGTCGGCGGTGATGCGCAGGCGGTTGCAGCCCTCGCAGAAGTGCTCGGTCATCGACGTGATGAAGCCGACGGTGCCGCGATGGCCCGGCACGCGGTAGGTCTTGGAGGTGTCGTTGGGGCCGTCGTCGAGGCGTTCGAGGGGGAAGGCGGCCTCGATGCGGTCGCGCATCTGGCGGTAGGACATCAGGTGGGTGTCGTCCCAGCGGTTGCCGTCGAAGGGCATGAACTCGATGAAGCGCACTTCGAGGGGCCGGTCCTTCGTCCAGGCCACGAAGTCCACCAGTTCGTCGTCGTTGACGCCGCGCAGGACCACGCAGTTGACCTTGACGGGGTCGTAGCCGCGCCCGAGGGCCTCGTCGATGGCGCGCAGCACGAGGTCGAAGCCCTTGCGGCGCGTGACGGCCTCGAAGCGTTCGGGTCGCAGCGTGTCGAGGCTGATGTTGAGCTGGTTGACGCCGGCGGCCTGCAAGCGGTCGAGTTTTTTGGCCAGCAGCAGCCCGTTGGTGGTGACGGCCAGCGTCTGCAACCCCGGCAGCCGCCCGATGGCCCGGGCGATGGTTTCGAGGCCCGGGCGCAGCAGCGGTTCGCCGCCGGTGAGGCGGATCTTGGTGACGCCCTGCGCGACGAAGAGGCGGGCCAGGCGGATGATTTCGTCGTCGGTGAGCAGTTGCGCGTCGGGGGTCCAGACGAGGCCGTCTTCGGGCATGCAGTAGCGGCAGCGCAGGTTGCAATGCTCGATGAGGGAGATGCGCAGGTAGGTGTGGCGCCGTCCGAAGCCGTCGTCGAGGACGTGGGCGGCGGCGTGTGCGGGGTCGTAGGCCAGCCCGAAGTCTTCCGGCACGTCGGTGACGGGCGCTACCCGGCCGCCCGTCAGCGCGGGCACGTCGCTTTCGGAGAGGACTTTGAGTTCGTGGATCATAGACGGTCGAACGTCGAAAACCGAGAACGGATAGCCGGCAGTGTTACGGAAGATCGGACGGCGTGTTCACGTTACGCAAGGGGGCGTCGGGGAGATCCGCGTATCGGACGTTTTCCAGGCGGTCGAGGAAGGCGTGCAGGGCCAGGTGCCCGGCTTCGAGTTGCGCCGCGGCCACGGGCAGCGTGCGGGCGTGGTAGCAGGCGCAGAGCGGGTGCCGCCGTCCGTCGGGCGTGCGCGCCACCACGGCGTCGGCCTCCGGGGTGCGGGCGGCCAGCAGCGTGCGCAGCGCTTCCGGTGTCAGGAACGGCAGGTCGCAGGCGACGGCCAGCAGCCACGGCGTTTCGAGGGCGTGCAGCCCGGCGTGCAGCCCGGCCAGCGGCCCGGCGTCCCGGTAGTGATCCCTCACGTAGCGTGCGCGGCGCGGCAGCCTCGGCGGCGCCCCCTCCGCTGCTACGCTGATCCACACCTCGGCGGCCACGGCAGCGACGGCGTCGCGCACCCGCTCGATCATCGCCTGCCCGCCGACGGCGTAGCCCGCCTTGTCCGCCCCGAAGCGTGTGCTCCTGCCGCCTGCGAGGACGAGGCCGGTGAGGTCATCAAGGCCGTTCATCCCAACAACACCCTGTTTCGCGGAGGACGATCCGCCTGCGACCGGTTCGAGGCAACCCGCCTCCATCAACCAGCCGCATCGCCGCGAACGGTTTGTAGCACAACGTGCCCCCTTACCGAAAGCTCCGTAGGAGCGACCTGTCCCGGCCGCTCGTTCACAAACGGGGAGTGTAAAAAAACACGCCCTCCGCGTTTCGCCTCCCGCCCTCCTACCCCTCCGCTGCCTGTTCCGCCTCGACGGCCGCCAGGTTGGAAGCCGGGCGGAGGGTGATGACGACGGACTTCGACGTGGGCGTGTTGCTCCCGTCGGCGGTGCTATCGACCGGGACGAGGACGTTGGCTTCGGGGAAATAGGTGGCGGCGCTGCGGCGCGGCAGGCTGAAGGGCACCACCACGAAGCGCCGCGCCATGCGCTCCTGGCCGTTGAAATGGCTGATGATATCGACCACGTCGCCCTGCCGGTAGCCGGCTTCGCGGGCGTCGTCCGGGTTGAGCAGGATCACGCGGCGCTCGCCCCGGATGCCCCGGTAGCGGTCGTCGAGGCCGTAGATGGTGGTGTTGTACTGGTCGTGGCTGCGGATGGTCATCATCAAGAACTGGCCGTCCTGCAAGCCGTGCCGGGGGATGGGGTGGACGGTGAATTTGGCGCGTCCGGTGTCGGTCTTGAAGCGGCCTTCGCGGGCGGCGTTGGGCAGGTAGAAGCCGTCGGGTTGGCGCACGCGGCGGTTGTAGTCCTCGAAGCCGGGGAGCGTGCAGGCGATGAGGTCGCGGATGCCGTCGTAGTGGGCGGCCAGGCGTTCCCACGCGACGGCGTCGTCCTGGCCGAGCACGGCGCGCGCCAGGCGGGCGACGAGGGCCGGCTCGCTCAGGAGGTGCCCGGAGGCCGGCTCCAGCGTGCCCTGCGAGGCGTGCACGATGCCCATGGAGTTCTCGACGCTGACGAACTGCGCGCCGTCGGCCTGCACGTCGCGTTCGGTGCGGCCCAGGCAGGGCAGGATGAGCGCCTGCTCGCCGGTGACCAGGTGCGCCCGGTTGAGCTTGGTCGAGACCTGCGCCGTCAGGCGGCAGCGGCGCAGCGCCTCGGCGGTGTACTCGGTGTCCGGCGTGGCCGAGAGAAAGTTGCCGCCGAGGGCGAAGAAAACCTTCGCCTCGCCCGCGTACATCGCCCGGATGGCCTCGACGGTGTCGTAGCCCCGGCGGCGCGGCGGCTCGAAGCCGAACGTCTCGGCCAGGCGGTCGAGGAAGGCCGGCGAGGGGCGGGGCGTGATGCCCACGGTGCGGTCGCCCTGCACGTTCGAGTGGCCGCGCACGGGGCAGACGCCCGCGCCCGGCTTGCCGATGGCTCCGCGCAGCAGCAGCAGGTTGACGAGGCTCTGGATGTTGCCGACGGCGTTCTTATGCTGCGTCAGGCCCATCGCCCAGCAGATGATGATCCGCTCCGTCTGCACCGCCATCTCGGCGGCCTGGAGGATCTGCTCGCGCGGGACGCCGCTCTCCTCGACGATCACCTCCCAGGACGCTGCCAGCAGGTCCTCGCCGAAGGCTTTGACGCCCTCCGTGTGATCGCGGATGAAGTCCTGCGCGAGGACCCGGCCGGGGTGGCGTGCTTCTTCCTCGAACATCGCCTTCATGATGCCCTTGAAGAGCGCCACGTCGCCGTTGACGCGGACCTGGAGGAACAGGTCGGCCAGTTGCGTACCTTTGCCGAGCCAGCCGAAGACCTCCTGGGGGTGTTTGAAGCGTTTCAGCCCCGCCTCCGGCAGCGGGTTGACGTGGATGATTCGGGCGCCGGCGCGCTTGGCCCGCTGCAACGTCGCCAGCATGCGCGGGTGGTTCGTGCCCGGATTCTGTCCGACGACGAAGATCAACCCGGCCTTTTCGAAATCCGCCAGCGTGACGGTCCCTTTGCCCACGCCGATGACCTCCTTGAGCGCCGTCCCGCTCGACTCGTGGCACATGTTGGAGCAGTCGGGCAGGTTGTTGGTGCCGTAGCGACGGACGAGGAGCTGGTAGAGGAAGGCCGCCTCGTTGCTCGTCCGGCCCGAGGTGTAGAAGACGGCTTCGTCGGGTGAGGCGAGCGCGTGGAGTTCGTCGGCGACCAGGTCGAAGGCGTCGTTCCAGGAGATCGGCTCGTAGTGGCTGCTGCCGCGCCGCAGCACCATCGGATGGGTGAGGCGCCCCTGCCGGCCCAGCCAGTAATCCGATTTCTTCGAGAGCGCCTCGACCGTCCAGTGGCGGAAAAAGTCGGGCGTGACGCGCCTGGTGGTGGCCTCTTCGGCGACGGCCTTGGCGCCGTTTTCGCAGTATTCGGCGAGGGCGGAGCGGTCTTCGGGGTCGGGCCAGGCGCAGCCGGGGCAGTCGAAGCCGCCGCGCTGGTTGAGCTTGCCGAGCACCTTGAGGCTGCGGAAGAGGCCCATCTCGGAGAAGGCGCGGCGGGCCATCGTCAGCACCGAGGCCGGGCCGGCGGCGACCTCTCTGGGCGCCGAGACGTGGGCCGGCGAGAGCTTTTCGGGCGGCTGCGCGGCCACATCGCGGCGCCACGGCGTCGGCGTCGGTTCTTCGCCGGCTTGCTCTGCGGCGTCCTGCTCGATCTCGCTCACGGTTCGTCGTCGGTGGTCCGTTGTCGGAGGGAAGGACGTGTGGACGAAAAGGCGATAGGTTCTTCGTCGATGCGTCCTCTCGTCGATGCGTCTCGTCGTCGCGCCATCAACCGGCCAGCGGGTGCGGGAAGGCGTCGGCTTCTTTCTCGGCGGGGGGCTTGTGGAGGCACTGGAAGTCTTTTTCGATCAGGATCTCCAGCGCCTCGTCGCCTTCGATGGGCTGCGCGCCTTCGAGGCTGACCTCGTCGCTTTCGACCCACGCGCGCGCCGAGGCGGCGGGTACGCGGACGACGATGCGGCCTTCTTCGTAATGCGCCGCGAGGTGCCCGACGGCGTCCGACGCCTCCAGCGTGTAGGTCAGGCGCTCGCCCGGCCCGAAGCGGATGCGTTCCTCCACCCGGCCCGTCGCGCCGAAGCGTTCGACTTCCGGCTGCGTCAGCCGCAGCCGCAGCGTGTTGCCTCTGATGCGGAGTTTCATGGTTGGATGGTTGGTTGTCCGTTGTTCGTGGTCCGTGGTCCGTCGTCCTCCTGGCGCAGGTCGCGCAGTCGGTGCGCGCCGCTGTAGACGTTGAAGCGCCCGTCGCGGACGAAGCCCAGCAGCGTCATCCCGAAGCGCCGCGCCAGTTCTACGGCCAGGCTCGACGGCGCGCCGACGGCGGCCAGCACCGGAACCTCGGCCATGAGCGCCTTCTGCGCCAGTTCGAAGCTGGCCCGCCCGCTGAGGAGCACCAGGCAGTCGTGCAGGGGCAGGCGGCCCTCGCGCAGTTGTGCGCCGACGAGCTTGTCGAGGGCGTTGTGGCGGCCTACGTCCTCGCG
>JBFGTT010000199.1:0-6611 GCA_041565995.1 Rhodothermales bacterium | reverse complement strand
GCCTCTTAAGCGTTTGTAATGAGTGACAAAAACGCCTTTAGAATCCTCGGAAATTGGAAGGGTAGGAGTTGGTCCATGATCGGGGCGATAAATCCACACTTTATATGTTCCCTCCACTTCTGCTGCTCCTTCTAGAATATAGCGATCTGCCGTGTTAGGGCTTGATGAGCCGACAACAAACTCGGCTTCGGAACGTGCGAGAGAAGCCCCGATTTGTCTACAGGCCGCGATGAACTCATCCCGAACTTGCTCAGACTTCTCATGGTGAAGTGAACCGACAATAAGTACTCTCATGTTCGTTCGGAAAGTGTTGGAGGCATAACGGTTCGCGGTTCAAGTGCGAAAAGTGCGTGGCTCATACTTTGGGGCCAGCGACCAACTGACACGGAGCGACTTGCTCTGGAAATGTCGGAACGCTTTTCGTCACTTGCAACCGCTGGTTAGCACGCATAGCACGATGTTCCGAAAATAGATTTTGGCTGGTCTAAAAACACATGTAAGAATAAACTCGATATAATCGCAAGGCAGGCCATATGAGGCTCGGTAGCTGTTGCCGCATGTAGTCGATTGGCCTGCACGCCCATCAGCGTTTTCCTTACAGATGTTTCAGCGTCGCCCCGTCAAACGCAATGCCCCAACATGTCTTATTTGCCAAAGATCAATTCACTAACGTACATCTACTCATTGTAGAGGAGAAGGATCATGAAACATCTGAATCTGCTACTTGCCATTCTGCTGCTCGGGATGCTCGGCTGTTCCGACAACAATCTCGTCAGGATAGAAGCTGAACCACCCAGCACGTCGGACCTCACGCAGCAGCTTGCAGCGGGCAAGACAACGATCGACATCAGCGGAGACTGGGACTGGAACGAAGTGATTCTGGTCAAGGTCACGCCGTTCGTGGCAGGACTCTTAGGCATCGAACCCGAGGGACCGGTCACACACATCACGTGCCGCGACGAAGGCACCATGACGTTGACCCAGATCAACGCTACGTTTAGCGGCGAGAGCAGCCAGACAGGTCTGTGTGTGACCCGGGGCGGACAAGAATATCCTAACGATGGAGACTTCACTATTGAGAACGGTCGGGTCACAGGCCACGCCTTTCACTTCGACTGGGTTCTCCCCATCTTCAACTGTCCCCACCATGGCTCGATCTCGGTCGAGGGCGAGACGGCCGTCGGCCTGCGCGCAACAGGCCGGTGTTTGTTGCCGAGTAATCCAGGCGTGTCGAAGACCATTTCCTTCGAGGCTACGCGACCGTGATCGCGTTTCAGTTCATCCTATCGGTTCTGTTCTCCTGCGCGTAGTCTGGCAGCATCACACTGTGTCGCCGACGGCTACGCGCAGGAGTGGTGTCACTACCTCCTATTTATTTACATATGCGTGAGTGAATATATTGAGATTCTAACAAAGCGTGCTAACTACTGAGTATACGTCACCCTGACGCAGAATACGCCGAAACGGCAGGGCGTCATCCTATATTTTTTCGAGTGTATAGGGGTACTGCTTGCGTCTTATCCGTCAACGTGATAGATAAGACGCATGATCACCCCCGCCTGACGCAGAACACGCCGGCATAAAACGCGCCGGTTGCAGCGCCGCGCCTCCTGCAAGCTAACATTTTCTGCCGGAAAAACAAGCCGCGATCAAGTGAAATGCCGTGATCAGGTGCGCCGGGCCTGCCGCATCCGGCACCTCAGCTTGCACGCCGAGAAAGCCCTGCCTCCGCGGGACCCATCTGCCGTCAAAAGACGAGCGACGAGGGACGAACGACGACCGCAGGCCCGTTTCCCGGTCGTCCTTCGTCTACCATCCATCGTCGTGACGGGTCAGGAGATCGTCGCGAGGAAGTCCAGCAGCGCGCGGTTTACCGGATCGGGGGCTTCCTGCTGGATCCAGTGCCCCGCGCCGTCTATGATGGTTGCGCCTCGGAAGTCCGTGCAGTCCGCGCCCGTATCTTCGAAGGTATCATAGCCGGGGATAAAGGTGAGCACCACGTCCCGGTTGCCTGCGATGAAGGAGCTGGGTTGATCGACGGTCAGCTCGGCAAGCTGTGGGAGGAGCTCCCAGTCTCGTTGTTGGGCCCGGTATCGGTTCAGCGGACCCCGAAAGCCGCCCCGGGCGAAGGCTTCCACGTAATAGTCGAGGTCTTCGTCGGTGAGCCAGGCCGGGAAGGGATCCGGGAGGGGCAGGCCGAGCAGCAACGGCTCGTCGGCCCCTTTGGCCGCCATCGCTTGCACGGCCTCGGGGGCGCCCGTCCCCCAGTAGTAGATCTTCTTGAGCGCCGTTCGAAGGTCGGCCTCCAGTTCTGCCTCGGCGACGCCTTCTTCCTGGAAGTAGAGCTGGTAGAAGAATTTCTCGGCGTACAACTGCTTCCACACGTCGATCATGGACCGCGCGCCGCGCCGAGAATGGGGCACGCTGAGGCACACGAGGGCAGCCACCCGCTCCGGATGAAGCGCCGCCGTGTTCGAGCAGATCCGGGCGCCCCAGTCGTGCCCGACGAGGATGGCTTTTTCGGCGCCGAGGGCGTCGATCAGGCCCACCACGTCGGCGGTCAGTTCGCGCATGTCGTAGGCTTCGACGGGATGCGGCTTGTCGCTGCCCCCGTACCCGCGAACGTCCGGCGCTACGACTTTGAATCCGGCGGCGGCGACGGGGCGAATCTGGTGCCGCCACGAGTACCACAGTTCAGGCCAGCCATGCACCATGATGACGAGCGGCCCCGTCCCCTCGACGGCAGCGCGCACCGTGATGCCGTTGGTGCTGAAGCGCTCCAGCGAGAAGGTATCCGCCAGCCTGGGGGGGCTGACGGCCCGGTCGGCGTCGGACCCGCATCGGGCGGTGCCTGCGGCCAGCGCCCCCAGCGAGAGGGCTTTGATAAATTGCCGGCGCCCTGTTTCCAGGCGCTCGGATCGGGCAAGCAAAGCGAGGATGGCGTTCATCAGCATGACCCCTCCCGGTGGATTGAGTTTGGCCGTTCAGCAGCCGCATAACTAACCCCAATTGTGCGGTAGGCTCGGTCGCTTCAAAGGACGACGGACGAGAGACGACGGACGATCTATGCGGAGCGAAAAGGATCGTCCTTCGTCGTTGGTCTGTCGTCCAGGTAGCCTGTCGCGCCGCTGTCCAAATAGCACGAGGATCCTGTCTGGTGCTAAACGAATGCACCATAAACATTTCAACAGGTGCGGTACACCCAATAATGCACCGAAGCGGCAAGAAAAGCAAGCCTCCGATTCGGTCCTGGCGCCTACGTCCCCGTCATCGGCGACGAGGTCTACGGCGAGACCCTCCCTCCCATACCCCCAGACGCCCACACCCCCATCCTCTCATCCTTTCAGAGGTACGACGAATCAGCCAGATTCCGAAGGATCCTGCGCTTAGAACGCAACCGATTCCAGGAAGGCGATGCTCCGGGGGATATTGGCGAGCGGGTCGGTGGATTCGTCCTCGATGTAGTAGCGCGCCAGGCCGATCTCGGCGGCGGCTTCGAGGACGGCGCGGTAGTCGATCCGGCCGGTGCCCACGGGCACGTCCGCCTCGGCGGGGGCGCGGCCGGAGTAGTCGGGCGTCGGCGTGCCCTGCTTCATGTCCTTGACGTGCATGAGCGCCCAGCGGTCCGGGTACTTGCGCAGGAGCGCCGCCGGGTCGGCGCCGGGATGCGTGACCCAGAAGACGTCCATTTCGAACCGGACGGCTTCGGGGTTGGTGGCGGCGACCAGGACGTCGAAGGGCGTCGTGCCGTCGGGGCCGGGGCGGAATTCGTAGCCGTGGACGTGGTAGAAAAACGTGAGGCCGCGCTCGCGGGCCGCCGCGCCCCACGCGTTGAAGTGCGCGGCGGCCTCGCGGGCCATGGCCTCGTTGAAGGGTTGCCCGTTCTCGTGCGGGATCCAGGCGACGCCGGCGTACTCGACGCCGAGTGCCTCGGCCTCGGCGAGGACCACGTCGAGGCTGTCGCGGAAGCGGTCGTAGCCGGTGTGCATCGAGGTGGCGTCGAGGCCGGCCTGGTCGAGGATCTGCCGGAAGGCCGCCGGCTTCATGCCGTAGGTGCCGGCCAGTTCCACCTCGCGGAAGCCCATGTCGTGCGCCCGCGCGAGCGTGCCCGCCACGTCGTCCCGCGTGTAGGCGCGGAGGCTCCAGAGCTGGAGGCCGAGCGGCCCCTTGAAATCGCCCTCGAACGTGAGGGTGTGCGCCGTCGTGTCGGCGGCGGCCTGGTCGTCCGGGGGCGCCTCGTCCGGCGCGCAGCCGAGGAGCACGAGCGCGAGGGCACCGTACAGCAGGGAGATGCGTTTCATGGTCGATGGGGGCTGGTGAAGCCGTCGAGGACGGGGCCTCGCGGGCGATGTCGCTTCCGGTATCGCCGCGCCTGAAATGGCCGCCCCGGCAAAATACGAAGCGCACGCCGGCAAAGCGCACCACGCGCGATGCGGCGCCCACAAAAATCGCTCAGGAAACCATGGAAAATCGCCTCGCCCCCTGGAAGAAAGCCCTCTGCTTCGTCGCCCTGCTCTACGCCTCGCCCGCGCTCGCGCAATCCCTGGGCGCCTTCGAGGGCCACACCGACGTCGGCAACGTCAAGATCGCCGGCGCGGCCACCTACGACGCCGCGCAGCAGACGTACCTCGTCGCGGGCGCGGGCTACAACGTCTGGTTCGATCACGACGCATGTCACTTCCTCTGGAAACGCCTCGACGGCGACTTCATCCTCCGGGCCGAGGCACGCCTTCTGGGCGACGACGGGGATCCGCACCGCAAGCTCGGGTGGATGGTGCGCGCCGGCCTGGACGCGGACGCCGCCCACGTCAGCGCCGCCGTGCACGGCGACGGCCTCGCGGCGCTTCAGTTCCGCCGCAGCACGGGCGGGCAGACCGAGGAGGTGCGCGCGTCGATCACCGGCGCCGACGTAATCCAACTGGCGCGGCACGGGACCACCTACACGATGTCGGTGGCGCGTTTCGGCGAGCCGTTCGTCACCGAAGCGACCACGGAGGTGGATCTGGGCGAGGCCGTGTACGTCGGCCTCTTCGTCACCTCGCACCACGAGGACGTGCGCGAAGAGGGAGTCTTTCGCAACGTGCGCATCGTCGTGCCGGCGCCGGAGGATCTCGTCCCGTATCGGGATTACCTCGGGAGCAACCTCGAAGTGCTGGACGTGGAGACGGGGCACCGGCAGATCCTGCACCGCTCGCCCGAATCCCTGCAAGCGCCCAACTGGACGCCGGACGGCGAGGCGCTCATCTACAACCACAACGGCCTGCTCTACCGCTTCGACCTGGACACCCGGACGCCCGCCGCCATCGACACGGACTTCGCCACGCGGAACAACAACGACCACGTCCTCTCGTTCGACGGCACGCAACTCGGCATCAGCCATCACAGCGCCGAGGACGACGGCGCCTCCATCGTCTACGTCGTGCCGGTGGAGGGCGGCACGCCCCGGCGGTTGACCGAAAAAGGCCCGTCGTATCTGCACGGCTGGTCGCCCGACGGCCGCTTCCTGATCTACACGGGGGGGCGCAACGAGAACTACGACATTTACAAGGTCTCCGTCGAGGGCGGCGCGGAGATGCGGCTGACGACGGATGCGGGCCTCGACGACGGCCCCGAGTACACGCCGGACGGCCAGTACGTCTACTTTAACTCGACCCGCAGCGGCACCATGCAGCTCTGGCGCATGAAGCCCGACGGCAGCGCGCAGGAGCAGGTGACCGACGACGGCTTCAACAACTGGTTTCCGCACGTCTCGCCCGACGGCAAGTGGATCGTTTTCCTGTCCTACCTGCCGGACGTGGACCCCGCCGACCACCCCTTCTATAAGCAGGTCTACCTCCGGCTGATGCCCTTCGAAGGCGGCACGCCGAAGGTGATCGCCTACGTCTACGGCGGGCAGGGAACGATCAACGTGCCGTCGTGGTCGCCGGATAGCAAACGGGTGGCGTTCGTCAGCAATACCGGCGGCATCGACTGAGGAGGCGGGGCCGTGCGTGGTGGGCGTAGGGGAGTGGTAGGGGGGTGAAGGCTGTGCAGGGCGCGTGGACAGCCCATCATCCTGAGGGCCGGCGATGAAGGAGCTGTACGAAGGGCGGCGGGCACGCCGGGGTGATTTTCCGGCAGAAAAGGGTACCTTGAAGACACGAGCCGGAGGGTGCCGGCGGCGCCGGAGGGGTTTTTATTCCGGCGTGTTATCCGGACAACTTCACTGACGGTTAAACACCGTACCGTTAGGCGTCCTCGCGCATTGCGTACATGAATCTCTTAGGCGAAGCTGTCGTTTACATAGTTGCCTGCAGTCCAGCTACACAACCGCCAGAAGCCATGAGCAAGAAAACACAACATGTCGTCCGTAGCCCGAACGGATGGAGCGTAAAGAAGGGCGGAGCCAAACGCGCTTCCAAAACATTCAAGACGCAGAAGGAGGCTATCTCCTATGCGAAGGAAATCAGCAAAAGGCAGGGGGCTGAACTGTACATTCATCGCAGAGATGGAATGATCAGAGAGAAAAACTCGTACGGCAGAGACCCCAATCCTCCGCGTGACAGTAGGTAATGGACCTGCCTGAACCCACAGATGCTCCCGATGGGTACGAGACAGGCGTATTCGTTAAT